>JAQVNT010000002.1 GCA_028702975.1 Candidatus Delongbacteria bacterium | reverse complement strand
AAAGTAAAGTAAAAGATAATGAAGACAACATCGTTCTGCTTTTCGGGGACAGCTGCATCGTAAATTTTGCGCCTGATTCCACTTTCTATTTCACTTTTGAAAAAAGCTTTACGGGAAAAGACCAAAATGAACACAGGATCAGTCTCGGTTTCAGCGGGAAGATGAAGATCTACCAGCCTTACGGTGATATGCAGGACGAATGGGGATCGACCGGACTCCTGATCAATACTGACGGAAATATTCTAATAGAACTGGACAACAAACCTGCCTTCAGCTACAACTCGCCGCTATCAGTTAAGCAATACCCTGAATACGTCCTCAGGCCAGTAACAAAGTACGGATTTACTCAGGAGCAGACTTTTATCAGAGAAGACGATTCAGCAGCGAATTCAAGACTGGCATTTGAAATTGGCGAAAATATGATAATATCTGATCTTAACATCAAAGTTCTTTTCGGTAAAATGCATGAACTCGTTCCATACTATTCAGACTCAAAAGAAAGAGTATTCCCCGACAAATTCAATTCAAAGGCATTCGTAGAATTAAAACTGATCCATACGGAGAACTAAAGGAACATTGTTACCATGAACGGAACGAGCACAGTAAGTACCGTTCCCGAAAAAATCGAGATGACAGCGTAATCTTTACCTGAATATCTTGTTATGATCGGTAAAGTAGTATCCATCGATGTCGCCCCTCCAGCAGCTATCGGAGCAAGTTTACCGAAGACGGCAAGCATGACAGGCGCGGCTATAAGAGTAATTACTTCGCGGATGATGTTCGAAAGAAGCGCGATCACTCCAAGGCTCTCCCCTCTTAATTCCGTTATGTATATGCTAGAAAGGCTATAGTAGCCGAATCCCGATCCGACCGCCAGGCATTCGTTGAGAGTGACATCCGATATCAAACTTGATACGGCGGCAACACCCGCAAGCGTCCCGATGATCACTGAAACAGGCACGAGCAGCACTTTAAAATGAAGTTTTTTTATTATCTTAAAAACTTTAAGATCGGATCCTATGGATATTCCTATCAGGAAAAGCAGAAAATGGAGTGCGTAATCGCTCATGCCGCTGCCGATAGAAAGATCTGAGCCGTTCATGAGAAGACCTGAGATAATTCCCGCCGCAAAGAATAGTATTATAACAATGCTGCTTTTCATTCTCTGCTCTTAAAGAAAAATCTATAAACGATCCATGAGGCCGATACACTTCCAAGAACAGCGGCAATACTTAGCGTAAGAGCCTTGAGACCGAGACTGTGAAGATTTTTTACGATGACATCGTTCGCGCCGACTGAAAATCCGAGAAAGAAAAGAAGCGCGAGAACTGAATAAAATGTGATCCTGTCGAGATGTTTAAGTATGGCCTTTCTTTGTTTTACTAAAAAACCGGTAAGGCCTCCGAGTATGAGCGCAATAAGTACCGAGTTCATAGCTCTGCGCTCTCCCATTTTCCGCCGAGCAGGATCATTTTTTCCTTGTAGCCTGCATCTTTCAATATCTGAGTCACCAGCTCGAAGTTCCCGTCGATATGCTCAGGCCTATGCGCGTCGGAGTTCAGTGTGACGGGTATTTTCAGTCTCGCTGCTTCCCTAAGCGCCCAGGCGCTCGGGTAAGGTTCGGTCAGATAACCTCTCGTAATTCCGCCGGTGTTAACATCAAGCATCGTTCCCTTTGAAGAAATATACTCGAGAACTTTCATAACCTCGGAAACATACCAGCTCTCGCCTTCGTGAAAGAACTGATTTTGCGTATTGTTGATCTTGATCAGGTCAAAATGCCCTATGATCTCAGGCTGGAATTTTTCAACCATCTGAATGATCCTGGAATAGAATTCGCCGACCATTTTTTTCACGTCTCCGCTGAAGTAATCGAATATCGTCTTTTTGAAATCCTCGAAATTGCAGTCAACCCCGTAAATATCTTCTTCATCGAAAAAATAATGTATCGATCCTATCCTGTAGTCAATGTCGTGCTCGTAAAAATCATTGCTTTCCACACCGGGAAGAAAATCGAGCTCGAGCCCGCAGTAAATTTCGATATCTGAAGAATATTTATTCTTAAGTCTTTTTATCTCGCTGAAATATTCTCCTACCCTTTCAGGCTTGAGCTCCCAGTGCTTTTTGAATTTCGTCGGTCCGTGCTCGGTAAAGCCTATCGAAACGAAACCTTTTTCGACCGCTGCTTTAACATATTCTTCAGGATCGGCTTTCCCGTCGGAATAGTTTGAGTGCATATGGTAATTCGTTTTTATCATTCGAACAATCCCCGCATTATACATTGCAGAATATACCGGAAAAAGCGGAAAATATCAACTCAATTAAGATTAACATTACGATTGATTAAAAACTACTAATTCATTATATTTATATGTCGCTGATCAATTATTTGAGGAAAATGTGCTGTGAGTAATATAAAAAAGCTTATCAAAATAATGCTGAAACAGTGGAAGCTGATGATCACGGGTCTTTGTACGATGCTGATCTTCGCCTTACTCAGCGGAATTAGCGTAACGATGGCCGTCCCGCTTTTCGATTATGTCTTCGGCTCAAAAAGAGTTTCTGATGAAATAAATACATTCTCTGTTTTTTTTGGCCGAATCAGTGAATCGGTAAACTTTGTATTATCCTCTTCTTCATTCCCTGATATTTTCGAAAGAGCTTTCTATGACAAAGTCCTTTCCGGGATAGGCAATATACTCTCCATGACCGACCCGTACCTCCTTCTTATGGCTATTTCTTTCTCGATGATAACCCTTATTATTACTAAAAATCTGTTTTTTTACCTGAATAAGATCACTTTCGTATCTTTACGGGGAAGGACTATAGAATACATCAGAAACCTGCTTTTTAAAAAATATCTCGACCTTTCCATGAGCTTCTATAAGGACCATAAGATCGGGGACCTGCAGGTAAGGCTGACTTCGGATGTGAGCATAGTAAGCGATCTCTTCATTCAGTCTTTCTTTGGCTCGCTCAGAGATTTCACGCTGATCTTCATTTATGTATCAATCGCCCTTTTTATAAGTCCGAGGCTCTTTCTCTACATAGTGGTAATAGTCCCCGTCTTCGCTTTCTCTATATCGTTCATAGGCTCAAAGATCAAAAAATATTCCAAGAGGATACAGAAGACTTATTCGAGCCTGTATTCAAAAATGGAGGAAGTTTTTAACGGCATCAAGATAGTTAAATCCTATTCGAAAGAGGACCTCGAAGCTGAAAAGTTCGGAAAAGAGAACCATAATTTTTATGTTTCATGGATCAAATCACACCTGTATCAGTCAGTCAATGTGCCTTTATCGGAACTTAACGGTACCATAACGGGAGTGATAGTTCTTCTCATAGGCGGGAGGCTTGTTCTTGATAATGATGCCGGCCTTACTTTCGGAGCTTTTTCGGCATTTTTGTTCGCGGTGTTTTCGATCCTGCATCCCATGAAGGAGCTTACCAAATACTACACCGAGATCAGGAGAGCTCTTGTGTCAATGGACAGGATATTCGAGATCCTTAATACAAAGTCTTCCATAATTGAATCTTCAGATCCGGTCAGTAAGTCAGATTTTAATAATTCGCTGAAGATCGAGAATGTAAGTTTCAGTTACGATACAAGGAAGATTCTTAAAAATATTGACCTCGAGATCAGTAAAGGAGAAAAAATTGCCATCGTAGGCGTTAGCGGAGGGGGCAAAACGACACTTGTAAACCTTATTGAAAGGTTCTATGATCCGAATGAAGGCTCCATTTCTGTTGACGGCGTGAACATCAAAGATATTAAGCTTAAAGATCTGCACGATCTGTTTGGGACTGTCACTCAGGAATCTGTTCTTTTTAACGATACCGTGGAGAACAATATCCGATACGGTTCGAACAAGACCATCACTTTGGAAGATGTTAAAAAAGCTGCAGAAATAGCATACGCGGACGAATTTATCGAAAAACTCGATAACGGTTATAATACCATGCTCAGCCCGAAAGCCTCGAACCTTTCCGGAGGACAGAAGCAGAGGTTGTGCATTGCGAGAGCGGTTGTAGGCGATCCTCCGATCCTGATCTTTGACGAAGCGACCAGTTCATTGGATTCCGAGGCGGAACAGAAAGTTCAGAAGGCCATCGAGATGGCTACAAAGGACAGAACTGTCATAGTGATCGCCCACAGACTGTCAACTATCCTGAACTCAGACAGGATAGCCGTCATAGATAAAGGCGAGATCCTCGGGGTCGGCAAACACAAAGATCTGCTTGAAAGCAATGAAAAATATAAAAAGCTGTACGAAATTCAGTTCAACGACAGCGGGAATGACAGGTAAATGAAGCTGCAAATTGCACATATCGAACGGATCGTTGAAGAATGTTACTGGGATTACAAAATTACGCCTGTCGAAATTATTAACATCGCTGACGGGAATGATAATCGCTTAAAGAAAAAACTATTTGAAAAAATACTCCATAATTCCTCGCGTAAACTTTACGATCTTGATATCCTGTTCGATAAAGTCACGCTTAAACAGATGTTCGATGAATTCAAACCGTCATATAACATGTTCTACATTGAAAGATATGTGCTCGTGCTCAGAAATCTTATGTTTGGAGAAAATAACAGAATTGAGGCACTTGAATGGGAAAAAAGATAGACTATAAAGAGTTATACGAAGTGCAGGATCAGGTTTTAAAAACCGTATTTTCTCTTGATAATTCATTTTACCTCACAGGAGGTACGGCTCTCCACCGCTTTCATTATAACTACCGCTATTCAGACGATCTTGATCTTTTTGCACCTGACGACGGATTATTTGCGGAATACTTAAAACAGGTTTACGACAGATTCGAAGCTGATAATATCAAATTAGAAAAGCTGGTTCAGTCCCGTGATTTTCATCGCATCAAAGCGGCCGATACTCTTCAGATAGACTTCGTAAACGATAGAGTTTATCGTGATGGAAATTCAGTTATCAAAAACGGCTTTAGAGTTGATAATATACAGAACATCCTTACGAATAAAATTTCAGCTATCCTTAGCAGAGATGAAGAGAAAGATTTTTTCGATCTTTTCTGCATAGCATTCAATGAATCTTTCGATTGGGCTCAGATTTTGGAATCAGCGAATAAAAAAAGCATCGTGCAGCCTGAAATGCTAATATACAGGATAAAATCATTTCCTTTAGAGTGGTTGAATAACATAAAAAGAACTGAAAGTGAGCTAATAATCACCGATAAAGACATTGACACAATTTGCGATGATATTATAGAAAAGAGAAATAATACTCTGATGAGAAATAAATGAAGAAAGTAATTACTTATGGAACATTCGATCTATTCCATTACGGGCATTTAAGAATTCTTGAAAGAGCAAGATATTACGGTGATTATCTGATCGTGGCAGTATCGACTGATGAATTCAATGCTCTTAAAGGTAAAATTTGCACTTACCCTTATGAGCACAGATCAAAAATTGTTGCAGCTTTGAAATTTGTTGATGAAGTCATCCCCGAGAATAATTGGGAACAAAAGATCGATGATATAAAAAATAACGGAGTAGATGTATTTGTAATGGGAAATGACTGGGAAGGAAAATTTGATTTTTTAAAAAAATACTGCGAGGTTATTTATTTGCCAAGAACAGACAATATATCAACTACTCAAATAAAAGAAGATATCAGGAAATAAGGAGATATTTCAGATGAAAATTAGCGGCTTCTCTATGGTTAGAAACGGAATAAAGTTATATTATCCGGTCGTTGAAATGATCAAATCAATATTACCTATCGTTGACGAGTTTGTTATAGCCATCGGTGAAGGTAATGATGATACAAGGGAGAGAGTAGCCTCAATTGGAGATCCTAAAATTAAAATAATAGACACAAAATGGGATCTTGAGAAATACCCTAGAGGAATGGAGAATGCCCATCAGACGGATATAGCAAAAAATGCATGTAGCGGTGACTGGCTGTTTTATCTCCAGGCTGATGAAGTCATTCATGAAAAATATCTTAAAAATATAAAAGCAGATTGCGAAAAGTATTTGAATGACAAAGGAATCGAAGGACTGTTGTTTAAATACAGACATTTTTGGGGCGATTACGATCATTATCATGCCGGGCACGGCTGGTACCCTCACGAAATCAGGATAGTGAGGAATGATCCTGAGATACACTCATGGGAATCGGCTCAGTCATTCAGAAGAATACCTAATTTCGGTGGTATCAATTACAGACAACAGGATGGAACATTTAAGCTTAAAGTTGCATTGATCGATGCCTATGTCTATCATTATGGCTGGGTAAGACCACCAAATCTTATGGTTAATAAGAAAAAAGCTTTAGACACGGTTCATAAGGGAGAAAAAAGAGTCGAAGAAATGTATAGAGACAAATCTAACGAATTTGACTACGGACCTCTTGACAGACTTGCAGTATTTACAGAGACACATCCTGAAGTTATGAAAGAAATAATAGCTGAAATGAACTGGAAAGATAAACTACAATACTCCGGTAAACCTTCGGAAGAAAGAGAACTTCATAAGCATGAGAGATTCCGATATAGATTCCTTTCATTCATAGAAAAATACTTGAATTGCAGTAAGCAAATCGGTGGATTCAGAAATTATATTCTGGTAAAAAAGTGAAAAAAGTTCTAATAATTTCATACTATTTTCCACCCAATGCCGGTGCTCATGTACAGAGAGTTACAAAATTCATAAAATATCTGTCTTGTTTCGGGTATGAACCGGTTATTCTGACAAATAAAAATAAAACTGAAAGAAAGGATCTGAACTTTTTAAATGATGTTATAAACAGTAGAGTTTATTACGCCGCTGATTTCGGAAAATTTATTCCCGGTACATTAAAAAAATTGTTCAGTAAATTCTTCCAGCCTGATAAAATAATTAACTGGCGATTAACTGCAGTTCCTCAGGCTCTTAAGATAATTAAAGAAGAAAATATCGACTTGATATTTGTTTCCGTCCCGCCTCATTCAATGTCCAGTATCGCATCAGAAATCTCGGTAAAATCTAAAATACCTCTTGTTATTGACTTTAGAGATGAATGGATCACCTACCCTTTATTTAAGGAGAAAGAATACAGCACTATAAACAAAAGAATGTATTATGAGGTAATTTCTTCTTGCTCTGCTCTTACAACAGTCAATGAAACTCTTAAAAGAAGAATCAAAACTGATCTGATTAAAAATAGAATCCATAAAAAAATAAGTCCTATTTTTAATGGCTTTGACATTATGGACTTGCCGAATGATATTAAAAAAGCTGACTCCAAGAAGTTGAAGATATGCTATAATGGAAGATTTAAAAAAATTTCTGACCCTAAAATATTTTTTCGAATGCTTACCGGCTTGATAAAATCAGGATCAATTAATATAAATGAAATAGAATTTATTTGCATGGACGACAAATCTAATGAGAAATGGCTTAAGGATTTTCCGGGTTTGAAAGAAATTACAACATTTACAGGATATTTACCCCTTAAAAAAAGCTATGATATCATAAATGACTGCGATATAGGTCTGATACTTTTAACCAATTACGGAGAGAGTTCTGCATTTCCGCTTAAAATGTTTGATTATCTTGCACTGGATAAGCCGATAATCGCTTTTGTTGACAAAGAAGACGAACTTACTGATTTTTTAAAAAAATATAAGGCTTCTGAAATTTTCTTTACCGAAGACGAAAATTTTAACGACATCAGAGTAATTGACTTCTTTAAAAAAACCATGAATGGTGATTTAAAACCGAATCAAGAACTTAAGAAAAAATTCAATCGAAAAAAACAGACTGAAAAACTGGCTGAAGTCTTTAACAAGGTTTTAGATTTAACAATATGAAAAATAACTGCATGAAAATACTGATAGTTGCTCATCCCGGATTTACTGAGTCAATAAGCAATATTGTGAAAGATATAAGTTCTGTTGATGCCAGGGTAGTGTCTTTTAAAGACAAAATATGGAAAGGCAAAAACATTCTTAGAAGAATTATACTACTCAACAATTACGATTGCGTGCATTTTTTCTGGGGTAATGTAAAAATATTCGACTTCTTGTTTTACCGTATTTTCTCTGGTGTAAAGATAATCAATCATTTCATGGGTACAGATCTTCATAACATTCTTAAATCTAAACGCAAAACTCTTGAGCTTCGGATGTGTGCGATAATATCAAAGATAGTTGTTGTCGGATATGTTCTGAGTGAAGAATTGTCAGAAATAGGTATCAATAACGATATCGTTTATATAATAAATCATGAAGTTGTAAAAAAAGAATTTACTTTTCCCGATGACAGAAAAGTAATTGCCTATATTCCTTCAACCAGAAAAACTTTTTTTAGGCATGATTTTTTGCTCAAGCTTTCCGAAGATCATCCTGATATAAAGTTTACATGGTTTCCTTACACAAAAGAAGCAGATGAATATGTTCCTAAAAATGTTTCGGTCATCCCATATATTCAAAAAGATCAAGTTTTAACCGAGATGCAAAAACATAAGATCTTCATTAGAATTCCAATACATGACGGCGGTGCCCCTCTATCGCTGATCGAAGCATTAAATATCGGCAGATGGTGCATTTGGACTTTTAATATGGAAAATGTAAATAAAATTGATTCTTATAATGATTTGAAATCGAATTTAGAGAAGTTGATCGAAAAAAATGATTATAATATGAAAGGTGAAGTGTTTGTTCTTGAACATTTTGATTTCCCAAAAATTGTTGCAGGATTTACTGAACTTTATATAAAAATGGGTTTAATTTGAATATAGCTTATGTTCATACAGGTGACTGGCCTTCTAATTCACCTAGTACTACATTTGCAACTTACAACTGCATTGGACTGTCAAAAAATTCTGAGAAATGCCATTTCTTCATTAAACGAAATTCCAAAAAATTTTCTGATGAACTGTTCCATGAATATTTTAATATAAAAAAACCAGATAATTTAATTATTCATCAAATAACCAGACCTCTTTTAAATTCGAATTTTTTCTACTACAGAAAAATTTATAAAGAATTGAGTCTTTTGATTAAAAGTGGGTCTCTTGATGCTGTTATAACACGAAGTGTAACTTTCCTCCCGTATCTTATAAAACTCAAGAACAGATTCAATGTAAAAGTCTATTTCGAGTCACATGATTTTTTCGCAGACCTTTCCTTGCGTAATGATATTAACATTAATAAAAAAGTTAAACAGTCTAAGATCGAAAATAAATTCATCCCTCAATTGACAGGATTGATCTGCCTTCAAGAAGCACAGAGTAAATTATATCTCAATATATTTACGGAACTGCAATCCAAAGTATTCAGAACAGGCATATTGAATTACCATAAAACCAGCTCCAATAAACAATATATTTCTTACATCGGATCTCTCGATACTCTTAAAGGAGTAGAGACATTGATTGAATCTTTGAAATACACAACAACAAAACCTAAGCTTCTAATAATCGGTGGAAAAGATAAGGAAGAAATTGAGAAAATAGAAACATTTATAAATAATACTGTTCCTGAAGCTGAAATCATCATTTCTGGGTGGATAAACAAAAAGAAACTTGATGAATTATTAAAGGAAACTATATTAGGCATTGTTCCTATGAGAGATACTTTCTTTAACAGGTTTCTTACATCTCCTTTGAAATTATTCGATTTCTATAGCTACGGAATTCCTGTAATTTGTTCCGATTTACCAACAGGTCGTGAGCTTATATCCGAAAATAAGACCGGATTATTTTTTGAACCGGGAAATCCAAAAGATCTTGCAAAGAAAATTGATTCACTTCTTATTGATGAGAATAAAATCACTGAAATGAGTAGTTACATTTTTGAAAAAACTTCAGATTTGCTTTGGGAAAGCAGAGGAAATAAAATAATTGAATGGATTAAAGAACATGAATAATAAGCTTTCTATAGCAATAATAACCAAAAATGAGGAACTGAACATAGGCAGATGTTTAAATTCTGTTTCGTGGGCAGATGAAATTATTGTTGTTGATTCCGGTTCTACCGATAAAACTATTGATATATGCACAGAACACAATTGCAAAATCATTTTGACTGATTGGCTCGGATTCGCAAAAACTAAACAATTAGCTGTTGATAATTGCAGAAATGATTGGGTTTTAGTTCTTGATGCGGATGAAGTTATAACTGAACCTTTAAAATTTAAAATTGAAACGATATTGAATAATCCTGAAGTTTCAGGATATAAAATTAAAAGAAGTTCGTTCTATCTTGGAAAAATGATCAAACATTGCGGGTGGGATAAAGATTATACTCTCAGGCTCTTCGATAAAAATAAAGGGAGATTCAACGAAAAGCTTGTTCATGAGTCCGTTAAGATCGAAAACGGTAATATTGGAGTTATCGAGGAAGTAATGTTTCATTATACTTATCAGAATATTACCCACCATGTTAACAAAATCAATCAATATACTACTTTGAGTGCAGAAAATATGTTTCTCAATTCAAAGAGTTACACTTTAATCGGAGGACTTTTCAGGGCTTTCTGGGGGTTCTTCAAAATGTATATACTTAAGTTAGGTTTTATGGATGGTATTGAAGGTTTTATATTATCAATCAATTCTTCGTATTACATATTTCTTAAATACTCTAAACTCTGGGAAAAAAGGCGCACTATAAAATGAAAAGCACCCTTGTATTTTATATTAAACACATTATTTTCTGGATAACATTGTTTTTAAGTCACAGAATATTCTTTTTGCTAAATAATTTTGACAATATCGAAGATGAAAAATACCAACTTATTTTAAAGAGTTTTTTAGTTGCACTGAGAATGGATTTCTCTGTAATTTCCTATATATTTGCTCTATTGGTATTATTGTTCCTATTTTTTAATTATTTTAATAAGTGGAATCTGTATTTTAATTCAGTTCTCATTATTAGTATGTTTTTCATAATTCTATCCTCTGTCCTGAATATTTTTGATGCTGCGCTTACTCAAACTTGGGAATCAAGAATTAATGCAAGAGCTTTGTCGTACCTGGCTGCACCCGGAGTAGCAATTGAGTACTCTACGGCAGTTAATTTAATACCACTTATTATTTACTTCATTTTATGTTCAGGAATATTTGCATATTTTTATAAATATCTCTTTAGAAATCAAAAAGACCTTTTTAAAGAAAGTAAAAAATATGGTATGGTAGTGAATCTTCTATTAATTCCGCTTATAGTCATTGGGCTTAGAGGCGGAGTTGGAAATAATCCTATCGGAAAGAGTTCAATTTACTTTTCTAATAGTAGAATTCTTAACCTCACAACTTTAAATCCGGTATGGAATTTTATCTCAATTTTCAAAGATAATGATTTCACAAACCCTTATACATTCTTTAATAAAACCGATGCCGAAAATATTTTTAAGACATTTTCAAGTACTTCTAAAGATACAACCGAATACATTTTGAATTTGTCAAGACCTAATATAATTATTATACTCATCGAAAGTATGAGTGCTGAGAATTTACAATATTTCGGAAATAAAGAATCTGTAACTCCATATTTGGACAGCTTAGCTATAAATAGTCTGGTATTTTCTGATTTTTATGCAACCGGCTACAGAACTGAACAAGGTTTAGTTTCATTACTAAGCGGTTTTCCTTCACAACCTAAATCATCAATTTTAAGGGAATCTAACAAAATAATTTATTTACCAAATATTGGAAATATATTAAAGAATTACGGCTATTGTACTTTATTCACATATCGCGGTAACCTTGATTATTCTAGAACTGACGAATATTTAAAATTAGGCGGCTTTGATGATATTTATGACAGGGAGAGATTTAAAAAAATGTCTATTGACTTTAACAACTTTGAAAAAACCGATGATCTACTATATGAAAGTCTGTTAAATATACTTGATGAAAAAAAGGAACCTTTCTTTTCTGTATCATTGACATCTGTTAGTCATACACCTTTTAATGCAAATGTTGAAAAGATTTTTAAACAGGATGATATAGTTTCCCGATATAAGAATACAATTCACTGCACAGACAAAGCACTCAGAAAGTTTATTGATTGTGCAAGTAAAAAAAGTTGGTATAATAATACACTATTTATTGTATCTGCTGATCATGCAGAGAAATATCCTAATAAGAGAAATTTTAATGAGCCTCTTAGGCATAAGATCCCTTTAATACTATTCGGTAGTGTTCTAAAAAATGAATATACTGGTGTAAGTTATGATCAGACTGCTTCTCAATTCGATTTTCCTAAAACATTATTAAAACAGCTTAAGATTGACGATAATAATGACTTTATTTTCAGTAAAAACCTCTTTAATAAATATTATAACAACTTTGCTTATTATAGCTTTGATCATGGATTTGGAATTATTGATGGTATAAATTCTGTTACTTACAATTTAGATACTAAAGAAGCATCTTATAGAGGAGTTTCTAGTGAATGCGATTCGCTAAAAATAAAAGGATTAGCTTTTTTACAGTTTCTAACTGAAAATATTATTAATTATTAGTAAAATGGATTATGGAATTAATTATCGGACATATTGATACCGGAATTGAATGGAGAGGAGGTCAGCAGCAGGCCGCTTATCTACATGAAGGTTTGCTGAAAAAAGGGTATAAATCAATTCTTTTTTGTAAACCTGATTCTTCTTTTGAAAAATATTTAAAAAGCAATGCATTACCTTATAAAACTTTTAAAATGTTAGGAGAGCTTGATATTATTTCAGCATTTAACATTTCAGTTTATTGTAGAAAGCACAAAATCAATATTCTTCATCTTCATTCAGCACATGCTTTGACAATTGGTTTGTTAGTTAAATTTTTTTTTCATAAAATTAGAATAATTGGTGTCCGTAGAGTTGATTTTCATTTGAAGAATAATTTCTTTAGCAATTTTAAGTATAAAAATAGATTTCTGGATAAAATTGTAACTGTCTCTGATGGAGTTAAGAGAGTGTTGTTAGAAGACGGTGTAGATGAAAATAAAATTATTACAATTTATGATGGTGTCGATATTAACAAATTCAGAAAATTAAAAATAGACCCTAAATTAAAAGAAACATTAGGTATTGAAGGCAATGTATTCTTAATTGGCACTGTAGCAGCTTTAACAGGACATAAAGATTACCCTAATTTATTAAATGCAGCAAAAATTGTCACTGATAAAATTAATAATGTTATTTTTTGTGCTTATGGTAATGGTCAGAAAGAAGAAGAAATCAAAGAGTTAGCAAGTAAGTTAAAATTGGGCAATAAATTTATTTTTGCCGGTTTTAGAAAAGATGTAGGTCAATTCTTGAAAATATGTGATATTTTTGTTTTAGCTTCGAAACTAGAAGGTCTTGGCTCGTCAATACTGGATGCTATGTCTGTGGGGCTACCTGTTGTAGGAACGAACACAGGGGGAATTCCTGAGATTATCAAACATAATGAGAACGGTTTACTTGTAGAAAAAGAAAATCACGAAAAACTGGCTGAAGCAATTATTAGTCTGATAAATGATGAAAATAAGAGAAAACTTATAGGGATCAATTCTTTTGAATATGTGAAAGAGTTTGATATTGATAAATATGTAGAAAAGAATATTAAATTATATGAAAAATTACTGGGATTAAACTAGTGAATTATAAAAAGATACTTGTAATACAAACTGCTTTTCTTGGAGATGTTATTCTGATAACTCCTTTGTTAAGATCATTAAAAAACATTTATCCCGGTTCACACATTGATGTTTTAGTTATCCCGCAAACATCCGGTGTACTCGAAAACAATCCGAATATCCGTAAAATTATATCGTTAGATAAAAGAAAAAATAAGATTTGTTCTTTTTTTAAAGCTTTAAGAGAATTGAAGAAAGAAAATTACGATATGGCGGTCTCGCCACACAGTTCAATTACTAATGCAATGCTCATGCTATTTGCGAAAATACCGAGAAGGATCGGATTCGACCGCAGACTTGCCCGATTGTTTCTTACTGATAAAGTACCTCATGAGAATAATATTCTGAAAATTTCAAAGAATCTTCAACTTTTGTCTATTTTTTCTGACGAGAAATTTAATATACAGACCGAATTATTTCCGTCATCGGATATGTTTTTGAAAGCTGATGGACTGCTCAGTGAATTAAAATTACAAAATTCCAAGACTATCGCTATTTCTCCTGGATCTGTATGGTTTACTAAAAGATGGCCTCAGAAATATTATAAGACCCTTATCAACTTTCTTACTTCCATGAATTTCAAAGTAGTTTTGATCGGCAGCAAAAATGAAAGAACCTTGTGTGAAGAAGTTAAATCTGAAATAAATTGTATTAATTTGGCCGGAACTCTTTCGGTTCTTGAATCAGCTGCAGTAATCTCAAAATGTGATCTGGCAATTACCAATGACAGCGGAGTTCTTCACATAGCTAATGCTGTAAAGACCGATGTTTTATCTTTTTTCGGTCCTACTGTAAAAAATATCGGCTATTCGCCTTTTCGAGAAAATGATATTGTAATTGAAATTGATCTTGACTGCAGACCTTGCGGAAGCCACGGCGGCAAAAAGTGTCCGCTGGGTCATCACAACTGTATGAGGAATATTACTCCTGATTATGTTTTAACTATAATTCTAAAAAACCTGAACGGAACTTACAAATGAATTTTTCTAATTTAATTTATAAATATCCTTACATAGCAGTATGGTATATCGTAAAACTCTTTAATAAGCTTGAGCCAATTGTTTTTTATTGTGCTGATCCGTTAGATTATGAAATGTTCATGCCAGTGAAGAAATATCTACCAGAGATAAAAATTGTCGCAAAAAATAGAAAAACGAAAAAATATTTAAAAGAAATTGGCATTGATTACATTTGTATGCCTGTATTTCCTAAAGCTGTTATCATGGCTCGGCATACGCCATATAAATTTCCTGTAAATAAAATTGTTAAGTTTGGATTCGATCATGGTCTTTATCAATTTAAAAAATGGACAAATCCAAAGACATATAATAATTTTAATATTTATTTTGTTTCCAGTAATAAACAGGTCGAAAACGCAGAGAAATTGGGAATAAAAACAACTTATGCAATTGGATATCCTAAGCTTGATAAAGCTTTTGACGGTACAATTACTCCAGAACTACTTGAAAAACTTAGGGATAAGAGCAAAATAGACAGAAATAAAAAAACTGTTCTTTTTACATCAACATGGAATATTGACGGGTTATCTCAACTAGATAAATGGATAGACAATGTTCATTTGTTAACTGATAAATATAATATACTCCTTACGGTTCATACATGGACAGAGAAATCTAAAGTAGAAAAACTAAGAAATATTCCTAAAACATATTTCATTGAAGATCATGATATAACAGATTATTTAATGATTGCAGATGTTATGGTCGGTGATTATAATTCATTGATCGGAGAATTCTGTGCGTTTGATAAACCGCTTATCACATTTAAAGTTCCTGAGAGCTTGAGGACGATACCTGAAATAATTATTATGTTAAGTTCGATATCAATTCAGATAGATAATTTTTCTGAAATTGAAGGGGCGATCGAAAAATGTTTGGATAATCCTGATGAAAAATCGTCGGAACGAAAAAATGCTAATGAAACCATGTTTTTTGCACTAGATGGAACTGCGGGTAAAAGAATGGCAAATAAAATAATAGATAAGCTCTTGGAATTCAATGTATCGGTTAGTAATAAATAATATATTATTCATTTTAATTTATACAGCAATTTTTGTGTCAGAGGACCTGCTGTTTTCAATGTATAATAATTCGTTTGAAATTGTTGTCGGAAAAGGTACTTTTTTCTTTCCGGTTGTAACAGCTTTGCTTCTAAGCTTTATAAGAAATTTCAGATTAAGATTCATCCTCACTTTAATTGTCTTAGTATCTATATTAATCCAACATCTGTATTTTCAGTATTTTGGTAATCTGTTGCCGCCGATAGCTTTTCTTCTTTTTTTCGAAAGTGTACCCGAAGTTATGGAATCTTTTTTCCCCGAGATAGATGTAATGATCTTCCCGATACTTCTTTTCATAGTCTCAATAATTTCAGTTTTCTTTTTTAATAAAAAGATCGGTGACAGACTTATCGGTTTTAAACATTCTTATATACTGATAACAGTAGCCATATTAATCAACTTCTTTGTGACATTTTCATATATTAACAGCGGAAAAAGCCTCCTCCACTGGCAAGCGAAGGCTATTTATCCTTCAAAGTATCAGCATTCTTACGACAATTCTGTTAGAAGTCTGAACTATTTTATAGGTGGAATATTATATAAGAAGATTACACGAAATGATTTGCCTGAAACCATATTATCTGAAAAGCCTGTCTTAGTTGAAAAGCTCCCTGATAGAAATATAATTTTTGTAGTGGGAGAATCATTAAGATGGGACAAACTTTCAATTAACGGTTATGAAGTAAATACAACACCATTTATCGATTCACTTAGTTCTACACGATCAGTTCTATCAAAAAATATTTATTCCGGCGGAACTATGACTAAAACAAGTTTTAATACATTGTTAAACCGTATTAAGCAGCCGTGTAACGATTTGAATATGGATAATAATCTTTTTAAACTGGCAAAGAACAACGGCTTTATAACATGGTTCATCTCTAATCAAACCGAAAAAGAATTATCTGTTATTGACAATATTCTGGGAAAAAAGTTCATAGACTTTTATTATAATAAAGAAGATATTCAAACTTCCCTTGATTCTTATACATCTCTCGACGAAGATTTGGTCTCGATGCTTTCAAAAATTAATTTAAATGATAATAATTTTATCGTACTCCATCAGAAAGGTTCACATTCTCCTTACAGAAGTTACTCTGAAGAATTCGGAAGATTTAATGAGCCTTACGATAATACAGTACTATATACTGATTCCGTACTAAAAGGAATATACGATTATCTTAAAAAAAAATCGGATAAACCTACATTTATGGTGTTTACTTCAGACCACGGAGAATTATTGAACGGAAAGGAAAGCAGGGTCACGGCTTTTTTGATCCGCTGGTTTATACGGTTCCTTTTTTAGAATTCAATCTTTTTCCAAATGATAAGGGAATTTTTGATAGTATCAGAAGCCACTACGAATTAAGCAATTACATAGTTGCATTACTTGGTTACAAAGCAAAGGATCCTGATAAAAATACTATATTTATTAACGGTTCTGATCTGGATTGGCTTGCTGGATACTTGAAATTTACTTTTGCAAGTGACACAACAAAGGTAGATTTTTTTCAGTGATATTAGACAATGATATGTAAAATAAAGTCCCGGAAGATTCCGAGACTTTATAAAAATCTAATCAAGACTTGTTTTATTTATTTCCCTCCTGCTTTTGGCTCTGTTTTTACAGCTTTTGGCTCGACTTTTATAGCTTTTGACTCTGATTTTGCTTCTTTTTTTACAACTTTACCATCGTGAGCAATAACAACTTCGATTTTTTCTTTAGCTTTTTCAAGAACAAAATCATAAACTTTTGTGTCTTTAGATTCCGTCATCTCAGATTTTTCAATTTTGTAGCCTGAGAAATCCTTTTTAATGGTATTGTTCACAGCCTCAGGTATTTCTTTGGAATCTATTTGATACTTTGTTTTGGCCCACATTCCCTTATTATCGAAATTTGCGGACAGATCTTTCCCGTTCAACTTAAATTCTGCTCCCCAATCTTTATTGTCTTCATTATTCCATTTTGCATCAGTTGCACCGGGAAATTTTTTTGCAAAAGCTGCCTTAACAATCGGAGGCACTTCTTTGCTTGTTTGACCGTACGCACTAAAACAAAGAAATGCTAAAACGGTCGTCATTACTAACAGGTGTTTCATTTTTTTCTCCTTTTTTAAGATAAATTTGATAAGATATATTCAGCAAATCTAAAGAAATTCTGAAGTTTAAATTAATTACAAATCAGATCTTATGATAAAACATGGATATCTAATTTTTGTACCTCATAAATTTTCTTTACTTAAGAGAGTTATTTGCTCCGGTATTGCAGATTTAGTGATATATAATAATATAAAAAAAAGTCCCGAAAATTTTCAGGACTTTTTTTAATAATATCAAGGCTGTTTTATTTAATCATCGTTTTCTTCGCCATCCTCTCCGTCTTCACCATCATCGTTTTCACCGTCTTCGTCGGTCTTTTTCCCTTTCTTCAGGATCCTACCATCAGGTGAAACATCAACTTCTAGCTTATCTTTGCCTTTTTCAAGTACAAACTCGTAAACTTTACTGTCTTTAGATTCAGACATAGCTACATCCTCGATCTTGTAACCTGCGAAATCTTTTGTAATTGCAGCGTTCACTACTGCAGGAACTTCTTTTGATTCTAATTCATAGCCTGTTTCAGTCCACAGTCCGGCATTGTCAAAGTTCGCTGATAATTCTTTTCCGGCAAGCTCAAATTCAACTCCCCATTCCTTATCATTTTCTTTGTCCCATTTTACATCTTTTGCAGTTGGGAATTTTTTCGCGAAAGCTTCCTTTACAACCGCAGGCACTTCTTTCTTTGTCTCTCCGTAAGCACTGAAACAAAGCAGTGCGAGAACGGTTGTCAGTACTAATAGATGTTTCATTGTTTCTCCTTTTTTAATTTTACTATCCAAATATATCAACTGAATCTAAAGATATTCTGAAGTAAAAAAAACTAATTTGATTTAATTATAAAGCAATGCAGTTCTTTTTTTTCATATTGAATATTTAAGTTTTGAGACTCGCAAATTTTCTTGACTATTGACAAGCCTAAACCATAAGATCCGGGGTTTCCTTTTACGAAACGATTAAAAATGTTATCATTTGTAAGAAAATGATCTTCTCCTGTGTTGCAGATCCTAAATTCGTTTTTATTTATATATATCTGAATTTTACCGCCTTCAAAATTATGTTTAATCGCATTTGATAATAAATTGTTAATTAAAATATCTGCAATCTGCTCATTGATTCTCAGTCCAAAATCTTGATCAATATTTATCTCGGTATTAAGTTTTTTTGATTCAAAAAGAGTAGAATATTCATCAATTTTGTGTTTGAACAAATCGCTAATTGAAACTAAATTGTCAGCCTTGAATTGATTATTCTCAATTTTTGTCATTAAAATTAGGCTTTTATTCAGATTAGATAATCTTTTTATAGCATTTATAGATGCGATCACCTTTTCAAAAGTATCTTTATTTAAATCCTGCTGTAAAACTTCCTCAAGATTAAGAAGGACTACAGCAAGAGGTGTCTGGATTTCGTGGGAAGCGCTTTCTGTGAATTCTTTCAGAGAAACAAAATCGCTTTTTAATTTTTTAGTAAGCTTATTTATTACTGTGTTTAAACGGTCGAATTCTTCGATATCAGTTTGTATAAACGACAGGCTACTCTCTCCGCTTAAACTAAAATTCTCGATTTCTTCTAAATTGCTTTCAAAATCAACCCATATAGTTTTATTCATTTTCTTACTTACAAAAAACGAAATACCGAATGACGCTGTCAATAAAACTATGAAACTCATAGCTAATAATATAACCAGATTGTCCTTTTCAAAAGTAGTTTCTCTTAAAGTAATCTGATAAAAAGAATCCTTTATCTTTACCTGATTTGAATATTCTAAAAAAGTCTCTTCTTCTCCTTCATAAGGCATATTGATCTCTTTGAAGGATGATTCTTTGACTGTTTTATTATTGATCCGTGTAATTTCAACTATCGGATGAATATTCGGAATTTCACCGGTTTTAATGATCTGATTAATTATTAGGGCTTCATTTTGAGTAAGATTTTCTCTGGCGTCATCAAGAATGATAAATTGCAGAATAAAATATCCTGCTACAGAAACTATGATCATAATGATTAAAAGGAGAAAAAAATAATTCCTGTTAATTTTCGATAAAAATTTCATAATTCCCCCAATTTATAGCCCATACCATAAATTGTTTTAATATAGTCTTTACCGCCTGCCGATTTAATTTTTTTTCGGATGTTGTTGAGATGAGTATAAATAAAATCGAAATTATCAGCCAGATCAATATTATCTTCCCATAAATGCTCTGCTATGGCTTCCTTTGTAAGAACACGATTTTTATTGACTATAAAATAAAGAAGCAGATCATATTCTTTTTTAGTAAATGAAATATCATTTCCGTTTATGTTTATAGCCTTACTATCTGTGTTCAAACTTATTTCATTAAAGGTAATAATATTTGATCCGTCAAATTGCCTTCTTCTTAAAACAGCTTTGATCCTTGAATTCAATTCCGATAATTGAAAAGGTTTTGTCATATAGTCGTCGGCTCCGAGATCAAGCCCGATAATTTTATCATCCAGTGAATTCTTAGCCGAAATAATTATAACGCCTGCTTTTACATTGTATTTTTTTACGGTTTTAAATAATTCAAGCCCGTTCCCGTCCGGTAAAGTAATATCCAGCAGAATTATATCATATTCATAGATTGAGATTTTTTCACCCGCTTTTTGGAAATTTTCAGCCATTTCACAGACATAACCTTCCTTAGTAAGGTAATTACTTTCTGCGATCAACAACTCAATTTCATCTTCAATTATCAGAATTTTCATAGCAAGTAATTTAACATAAATTTACCCCTTTTAAAAGAAAAACTATTCATATCGAATTTTTCCTATCTTTCTCAATATTTAACGAATAAATATTGATTCCTACAAGAATGCCTATAGCAATTGAAGTATAGACATCGCTCATCCAGTGAGCTGAGCTGTATATTCTGTTAAACATTGTTGTAAAAGACAGAAAAACCAGAAGTGCCCTTACCATTTTATTTTTATAAAACAATATCAGCGGTACTACTGCAGCTACAATTGTTATTGTGTGTCCTGAAGGCATGCTTGTATAGTTAAATTTCAATAATTCATTTTTACTAATTGCTGCCTGATACGCAAAAAAATGTAAACTGTCAAATGAAACAGCCGGTCTTTCTCTGGTTATTAAAAATTTTAATAACATAACAAATATTCCTGCAAATGCCGAAGAAGCTAAAGCAATCATTAATATTTTGATGTTTTTTTTTAAAAGTACACCAATTACAATTACAACTATGAAATACGAGTATAAAAAATTACCGTTCCCAAATGTGTTGCCTAATTTTGAAGTTATTTCTAATATTAATATTTTGTGTAATTTAAGGTTTCTTAAATATGTGGCTACCGGTTCATCAATAAATAAAATTATTCCTAAAAGAACTGTAAATAAAACAATAACTAATTTATAATTATATCGCAAATCAAAAATGATATTTTTCAAAATTCCATTATAATAGCCTCGCTTTATTATAATTATTAATGTCACTGCAAAAATCGGATATATGAAATTTAATGGATTTATACTCATTTCTTCTCTCACTATAAAAAGTTATCAGAATGTATAAACAGAATCTAAAGAAAATCGGTTATATTCCAGTAACAAGCATAAACTCATTACCAGTCCATTGCAACGCCTGCAATGAGCAATATTGAGTTACTGCTGCCATAGTTAATTCCGACGGACACTTCAAGTTTCGAGTTTAATTGGTATGCAGCTCCAACTGTACCGAAAAACTCTGCCGAGCCAGCTTCCGGTGTAATCTTGGATTCTGCATCGGTTGAAGCAGATTCTGGTAGCGCAGCACTATTGGCAAAAGCCTCCCCGAGTAGCCTGAGTACCGGAGTAACCTCCCATTCCGCCGCCAATGAGCCACCAACGGTATTGTCCAGATGAACGCCTTCCGGACTACCCATAAAGGTGTATGTGACATTGCCGTCAATTTCTACGGGCCCAAAATTTTTCGTAGCAATGCCGTAAAGTGTCCAGTCGGTTTTTCCCGTCCCGATCAATATGTTTCGGGCAGTCGGCAATTTCACTTCTCCGGCAAAGCTGAACGCTGGCAGATAAATTTTTTCATGATTGAAATTGCAGGTCAGCGAGGCCTCGATGTCTCCAAGTCCATTCACCCTCTCTCCGTTCGATGGAAAGACTGCAGCAAAGATTGTTGGTTGAACAAGAATTTCCAAATTGTCAAGAATACTATAAGACAATTCAAGTGGTACTGCCATTCCCTTTCCATCAGCAGAAAACTGATACTCGAAACTTGCCATTGTACCAAATGAATGTTTATCCGGAAGGTATGCGGATTCCGTTTCGAGTACTTGTCCAAAGGCTGAAAAAGTGCAACATACAAGAACCGTGAATACCGTTAACCATCCTACAGTTCCACCATTTCGATCAAAAATTTGTTCCATGTTCTTTCTCCTTAATTTTCTCTTTAGCACTTAAATAAATAACCATGCTTACTATTGCTGTAAAAAAAACAGCATTCACGATTCCGATATTTATGTCTATACCTCCATTTTCCAACGGCTGAGTAAAGAAATCTCCTAATGATGCTCCAAGCGGTCTAGTTAAAATAAATGCAAGCCAGAAACCTAATGTTCTGTCCAACTTTAAAACAAAAACACTAAAAGCTATCAATGCGATCGCACCACCGAATAATAATAAAGCTATACCATAACCAAGCTCGAAATATTCAGATATCAGATCACCGACACCTGTTCCCAGTGCGAATGCCATTAAGATAATGATCCAATAATATATTTCTCTTACACCAGTATTAATAGAATGAATTGATAATGTCTTTTCTTCTTTAAACCAAACGATAAATACCGCGATCATTGATATTGTAAAAACAATACTCAGAGTAAGCAAACTTATGCCTATATCATCGACAAGAATATCAGTAATTAAAGTACCTATTATACTCATTAAGATCACTATCGACCAATAATTCCAGGGTATATACTTCTTGAATTTCGTAAATTGAAATATCAGCAGAACAGCCATTATGAAACTCATTATTCCGGCTACTAAAGGCATTCCTAAACCCAGATCCTCTGCTAAAAAGTCTGCTCCGGTTTCACCCACTGTTGTAGATAACACCTTAATTATCCAGAATATTAAAGTTATTTCTGGAACTCTGAGTAAACCGTTTTGAATATTTTTCATAGCTAACCTCCATTAATTTGCTCAATTATACTAACTCATTCTAAAGACATTCTAAAGACATTCTAAAGCAGTACATTATTGACCATGGCTCAATATTTTGTTCTATTTTGGCGAACCACTCCTTTTCCTCCTCTGAGGATACTTTACTTGTAATTTTGAAACCTTAAACAAAACCTGTACTTTGTGGCAATAGTTTAATCATTTCATTCTCCTCGTTAATTTTTTATTGGCTTGTTTTACACAATTATTCATAAGGAAATATTTCAGCAACACTTTTCGCCAATTCTGCAATTATAAACGGTTTCTGGATGAATCCCTGTGCTCCAATATCAAGTAAGTTCTGTGCCTCTCCGGTAATGCTGTAGCCGGATGTAAGCAAAACCTTAACGTTTGGATTTATATCTTTTAAGACATAATATGTTTCCGTTCCTGCCAACTTAGGCATAACCATATCGAGAATTACAAGTTGAATATCCTTCCAGTTCTTTTTGTATATTTCTATCGCCTCAATACCATCTTTACAAACAGACACTGAATGAATGCTTATTTCAAGCATCTCTTTTCCAATATTACATACAATTTCTTCATCATCTACTAAAAGTATTTGTAACGTTTTTTTAAAAGTGATCGATTCTGTAACATTTTCTTTTTTAACTTCAGAAACTGATGTTACAAGTGGTAAATATGTTTTAACATTTTTCATAATTAAACCTCATCATAAGTTATCAGAATTAAAACAGTCATAGTACTCAACTCTTACCTATTTCTTAATGCCGTTACCATCAAAAATAATTTTGTCTTCTTCTTGGTAATTGTTAAACCTCCAAATAAATCCTAGAGAAATAACAGGATTCATTCTTTGCATATTTGATTTTTGATTTAATTCATCTGAATTTATAGAATAGTTAACTTTATAGGTATGAAATACATCGGTTCCTGTCAGAGTAATTGATGCTTTATTATTAAATAAATTCTGTTTTAATCCAAGATTAAAATAATAAAAATCTTCCATCTGACCCTGAGGTGTTATTTTTGGGAAATAGTAATAACCATTTATCTGAAATGAAGTACTTTTAGTTAGCTTAATTAGGGTATAGCCTTTAATATTACCTGAAATGCTTGATTTATTGTCAGAATAGCCAAGATTAGAAGCATCAATTGTGCTAAAATATATATCACCGGTTAAACTGTATGAACAATCTTTAAAATAATCACCTGAAATAACTGCTTCAAAACCTCCTGATTTTTGAGTAGTAAGATTAGTCGTTGTAAACATTACTAAAGTATCGCCAATATTCGTTGATATTCCGGTAAATGCATCATATTTATACCTATAGTAGAGAGTAGTATTTATCGAAAATTTCTTTTGTATATGTTCGTATCCAAATTCTATAGAATGAATTTGTTCAGGTTTTAAGTTAGGGTTTCCCATTTCTGCATTTCGTAAGTCATTATATTCTGGATTTGGATTTAATTCATCCGGATCGGGTCTGTTAACTCTTTTTGAATAACTCATAGATAATTTATTATCATCAGTAATATCATAACCAAGGTGTATTGTTGGAAATAATTTGAAATAATTATTGGTAATTAATGTATCTATTGGAGTTATTAAATGTGATTTAGTATTGGTTTCTTCTGCTCTTAAACCTGCTTTGTAACTAAAAATTTCAACCGACTGTCCGAATAACCCGTAAAAAGCATGTACTTGTCGGTTAAATAGAAACTTACTTAAAACTGAATTTTTATTATACCATATATTATCAAAGATAAATTCACCTGAATAACCACTTTCAATTTCAGAATTCTCATTAATGGGTAAAGTATATTCTAAATTCAATTCTTGTTGATTACCATTTTTCTCAATTATATATCTACTGATGTCTGTATTCGTAATAGGAAATATCTGGTTTTGATTATATATCTTGTCCTCTTTTTCATTATATGCCGAATATATAGCCTCAAATGTTAAAGTATGATCTTCATTTTTATTAAAAACATGTTCATATGTTAGGCTTACTTCTCCCTCTTCCTCAAGCTCATCATCTGTTTGAACATTCGTAATATTATAATTTGGATTTTGCAGTGAATCAAGCGATATTATATCAGAGTTCCCATCATGAAATGAATTTTGCAAATCATAAGTTCCCGATATTTCGATATTATTATAATCGTCAAATTTGTAATTTGCACCTGCAATGATATTATGACCAAATATATCGATTTTTGATTTACCGTCTTCACTAAAAAAGCTGTTTGCAATACCTAAACTATCTTTGTAAACCATTGCATCGGTAAATAATGTAATTGGTTTTGAATGCCTTAAACCATAATTCCCGTAAAGTTTTAACTTTTTAGTTCCGTAATTTAAATTAATATTAGCATTATATCTTTCATCATTACCAACATTAGCACTAATTTGTCCATTCAATCCTTCTGACATATTTTTCTTTAGAACAATATTTATTATTCCTCCAACTCCGTCAGGTTTATATTTGGCTGAGGGGTTAGTTATAATTTCAATTTTCTCTATACTACTTGCAGGTATTAGATCTGATACCGCAGAAGGATTATTTCTTAATAGGGCCGATGGTTTTCCGTTTACAAAAAATGTAATATTACTCGTATTTCTCAATGTAATCCCACCGTTGATATCAACATTAACTGAAGGAATATTTTGCAATATTTCACTCGTGGAACTTGATTCTGAAAGAATATCTTTACTAACATTATAAACTTTTTTATCCAAGTGAGATGTATAAATATCTGCTTTACCTTTTACAACAATCTCATCAAGAAGTATTTCAGATGGTTTTAAGAAAATATCTCCTAGATTAATGTTTGCTGAAATATCTAAGTGCGAAATTGTATCAGGAATAAAACCCATATATTTAATTTCAATGAAATAATTTCCACTTGGAATCAATTTAATTTTAAAAACACCTAAGCTATCAGTAACTGCCCCCTTAAGAACAGAGCCCGATTTTTTATGTAGAATCACATTAGCCTCTGGCAGTGGTTCTTCACCGGTTGATTCAACTATTTTTCCTGTAATTTTGAAAGTTTGAGAATATGCAATATTAAACACCAGTAGTAAAATTACAAATAATGCTTTTAATATATTTTCTGTAATCATTTTTTTCATTGAATTCCTTAAATTTTATTGATTATTTAGTCAGCTATTTCCTCTCTTATTACATTTACTTTACTATAAGTCAAATAAATAACCATACTTGCTATTATGGTAAAAAAGACAGCATTTACAATTCTGACATTTATGTCTAGCCCATCATTCTCCAATGGCTGAGTAAACCGTTTTGAATATTTTTCATAACTGAACCTCATAAAAAGTTATCAGAATGTATAAACAGAATCTAAAGAAAAACTGAAGCTATAAAAAACAAATCATAAAATATTGGATATTTTGGCAACCATGAGTTAAATTACAAAAAAATTCTGACAGGATATAAATGATGTCAAAAATCAAAGTGCTTTTCGATCTTAAAAAGGAATATTATTTCAACTCACTATATCCGCTTTATAAAGAGCTTTCAAAAGACGACCGCTATGATATATCATTTCGCATCGGCAAAGACCAGAAACGCTTCCTCTGGGTATTTCTTATCAACGAAAAGAACAGGATCGCCGAGTGGATGAAAAAGGAAGGTTATAAACTTACCGACGAAACAGAAGGATTTGATCTTGTAGTATGCGGTGATGCTCTAAAAGATCCCTAGAAGTACGGAGACTGCGTCAGAGTTCACCTCGACCACGGTGTAGGCATCAAAACACTCAGGATCAGAAACATCGTAAAGCAGAAGGATTTTCGCTATCATGTCTTCCTGGAAGGGCAGTACTGGTACGATTACATAAAAAGCATAAACTGGCAGGACAAAGCCGACTTTTACACCATAGGCATTCCGAAGCTCGACCCTTTCTTCTGGGAGGGACATTACGACAGGGACGCGCTGATAAAAAAGACAGGGCTTGACCCGAATAAGAAGACAGTACTTTACGCACCTTCATACAAACCTAGCTGCATCGAATACATCAAGGATAGAATAGCTGACCTCATACCGAAGTACAACCTGATAATCAAACTTCACCCGTACAGCTGGGGCGGAAAATATGTCTCGCACTCTCAGCACACATATTACGAAAAGCTTGCGAAAGAAAAACCCGGTGTCTTCCTGATCGGCAAGGAAGATTACGACATCTATCCCTACATGTACGCATCAGACACTATGATAAGCGACACTTCAAGCGTAGTAAACGAATTCCTCGCGCTCGGCAGGTACGGAATAATCTACGAACTCCCGTATAACGAACTCAACCACTCGGACGGAATGCCCGTACTTTCAATAGATCCCAAAGAATGGCTGCTCGGAGCTTTCCCGCACATGAAAAGTCCCGATGATCTTCTCCCCTGCGTAGAACAAGCGCTCAACCCGACACCGGAAATGAAAGCGAAGCTTGAACAATACAGAAATTATTTCTTTACAGGGCTCGACGGCGGATCGGGCGGACGGGTCAAACAGAAGATCGATGAGATCATGGGATTACAGAATTAAAAAATGATGCGACATATATCCAGATAAGCACGCCTACGGTTATAAGTTTTAAACCAGTCCCGAACATGAACCCCGCAAAACTCGCCCAGGCTGACCTGAACGCCTTCCTTTTATCCCTCATATCCTTATAGAGTTCTCCGGCAAATGCGCCGATCAGCGGACCGAGAATAACACCGAACGGCCCGAAGAAAAGTCCTACAACAAGTCCTGCTGTTGCTCCGTACAAGCCGTACTTAGTACCTCCGAACCTTTTAGTGAATATCAGCGGCGCGACGAGGTCTAGAACTGTAACAACAACAACAGCGATCGTGCTGTAGATCAAGGTATTGCCGGTTATAATAGAGAACGATGAAAAATAGGCTATAATCAGTCCTATCAGAGCTATCGGCGGACCCGGTATAATAGGAAGTATACAGCCTGCAAACCCCGCGATCAGGAATAATGCGCCCAATGTCGAATATATAATATCAAGAACCATTATTGCTCCTTATTCTTATTGAATTATCTTCCCCGCAAACGCGATCACATGTCCGTCGGGATCAAGGCTGTACGCAACAGTATCTCCCCAGTCCCTCGCGAGAAACGGGATTAGCTCTTGCGCTTCGTTCACAAGTGCGCGTCTGTGGTACGCTTCCGGATCATCGATCAACAGATATAATTCTGCACGCGGAATTCCTGCGGCTTTGTCGGGATCGGGCAGTTTATCTCCGAGAAGTCGTTTTATTCCTGCTGACGGCATTAGTCCGAGCACGGTTTCTTCGTTGAGTCTGAATTCGGTCATTCCGGGTACATTGAGTACGGGCGGCATCATCAGAACTTTTTTATAGAAAGATGTGCTTGCTTTCTGATCGGCGACATATAGTATGATATTTGTTCTCATATACGGTTCTCCTGTATCATTCCCTTAAATATTATTCATACTAATCACCGTATTTCAGAAGGAATTCGGGATTGATTGCTTTGAAACTGACCCTGTCGTTCTTGAAATAATCGTTTCCGATAAGCCGTTCGATCTTATCTTCAAGCGGCCTGATCACGATGCCTTCCGCCCAAACATCCGGGCATATTTTACTCTTTACGGTAGCCATTTTCACGATCGACGGGATATCATTCTCAAGCACATAATCGGTTGTGATCAGAGGAACCATCCGAAGCTGAAAATTTTCAAGTATTTCTTTAAATTCAACATAAGGCAGATAGACGAATTTATCTATATCGAAGGCATTGAAAAAGAAAACGGTCTGACCTCTTAATTTCAGCTTGTTGCTCTGTATGCCTTCACCCATCAGTTCACCCTGCAGAGCGATATTCCTGCCGAGAGAGCGGAGTTTGTTCTCAATATCGAGTTGTCTTGCCACTTTCCAGAGGCTGTTCTCTTCATCTTCGATAAGTTCGAGATTTCTTGAGCACACACCGAATTCGCCGTTATTAATGTAATAGGTCACAGAGCTGCCGTCGATTTTTTCGGTCACATAGCACTTTTCGCCTTTATATTTATCCAATACTTCCTGAAGCACCTGAACCCTCGTTTCATCAGTTTTTGGTATGAACGACGGGAATTTTCCTTTTGAAATTCCGCTTAAGCAGGCAGGGATCGGCGGCTCGTACTTTTCAATACCAAGCACTTCAGTACAATCGGCATCTTCTTCTATCGGAAAATCTTTCGGCAGAACGGATAACGGAAAGCAAATTCCCTGCGAAACCTGACCGCGAAGTCTGATCGTCCTTATCCTCATTCCGCGGGGTTTTAAGAATTCAAACTCAGGCCGTTCGGGCAAGATAGAGTCAATTTCGCAATAAACGACAAGATCCTCTACTTTATACTCACCCTTCTTTACAACGAGCTGCCAGCCCAGAACAGTAGCTTTCTCTATTGCATCAGCCCCTTCGATCGGCTCCAATGCCTTTATCCTCTGAATACTCGCTAATTTTCTCATAATACCTCCAATTTCACTTCAGTAAACTTCTTCATGCGTACCGATATCAACCGGTATTATCTTTTCGTCCTGAATTAAAAATTCTATAGACAGCCTGTAAGTTATGTTTATATATACTGAATATAGATCGCTTAACTTTCCCGTCAGTTTATGCAGTCGGAGCGAAGGATGATGCGGATTTAACTCAAGCAATTCGATCGTTTTTTCGTACTGCTGAACAAGATCAGGATGTTTTTTGACAAATTTCCTCACCCTCTTCTTGAAATGATCAGAGTAAATTATTTTAATCATGCGTGATACTCTTAATATGATCTTTGACAGATTCTGTAGTAAACTTGCCCTCTGCTATGTCTTTTCTTGTTTCTTCGAGAGCTGCCAAAAGTTCATATTCACGCAGTTCGTTATATTTTTCTATCGGAATGATCACATACTTACCTTTTCCTCTGACAGTGACGACAGCCTCTCCGTATTGAGCGACCTCTTCAGCCACCATTGAGATACCTTTTGTTTTCAGATCATTTGCGGTTATTGTTTTGTATTTATACATAACAGCCCTCTTAATAGTATGATTAAAAGTACTATTAATAATGCGGTTTGTCAAGAGATTTTCAGTTATTTGAACATTCTGCCCGTATATTTGATTAACCTGACCTTGGCAAAATCGTTGAGGTGGTGGATTATGAGCATGATGGGTTTAGCCTTACGCTCATAGACACCGATCAGCGGGATTATGGCTGTCAGCCTGAACACAGCCGTCAGGCCGAAGAGTACCTGTTCTGAGTCGAGGTGAAGCCCCATGACCTCCGCGGGATCAGGAAGGAATGTGCCAGACATCAGCATCGTGACGACCATGGCGAGGCCGGCTACGGCGCTGTACATGCCGGAATATATCTGCTGTCTGCCCTGCGGGGCCACGGCGAGAACGAGATTCGTGATGATGACGCCAGTCCCGGACCACATGATACCGGCCGAAGCCGCCTCGATGAACAGGAACCAGTAATTGTCCGCTGTCGCGAACAGCCACACGGCGGGATTGATCGAGCCGAGTATTATCGCTATTATCATCGCGGGTTTATTTCCGAACCGGTCGATGAAACGTCCCCACGGTCTAAGCATCAGAAGCGATCCCGCTGTGGAGAATGTACCGTACACCTGAAGCTCGATCATGGACATTTTGAAACCCGTGATCATGTACGGCTGCCAGAACGGCGCGCCTATCCCGACAGCGAGCATCCACCAGCACCCGAACAGCAGAAGTTTGTGAAAATTCTTATCTCTGAATGGGGAAAGTAACAGTGCCGCTGACCTTTCGGTCTCTACCTTTTTAGGCCTCTCGTGCTGCTTTTTAAGAAGCTGTAGCCCGTATATCCCGATCGCCGACGCAGTCCCGAAAATTATAACATACGCATACGGCAGATTTTCCTTGTTCAAATAGATCGAAAGATCGAAATTCAGCTTGAACTTCTCAGCAAGACTGCCGTCAGCGCTGTCGAACAAGTCGAGGAAGAAGCCGAAAGTGTAGCCTGTCAGAATTGCCGCTATCGTCAGATATACGGACCTGTTGGAGAAAAACCTTCCCCTGAACCGCAGAGGTACCAGATCTGATATCCAAGCTATCCACATGTTCCCGGAAATAGCCTGAAGAACGGTACTTATGAAACACACTGAAAGGAACGCCGTTATCGCGGCTCGACCTTCAAATACGAACGGGATAACCGGTAGCAGAAGTGTCAGGAACCTGCCTGCGAGCGCATAATTTACGGTAGGTTTCTTTCTTGAATCGAGATTCTTCGTGATTACCGAAGCGAGAGGCTGAAAAAGCTGTGAAAGCTGACCTATCGAGCTCAATATCCCGAACTGGAAAGGCGTCGCGTTCAGCATGAGAGCGAACTTTGTTATGAACACTGTTCCGATTGCTGTCATCGTTGAGTGTATCTGAGCGAATATCCCCTCAACTATAGATATCTTTATGGCGCCGCGAAGTCTTCCGCTTTCTTTATTCATTTTTTCCTGAGAGCTCAATCTGAAAGATAATACTCTACCGTTGATACTACCCTTACTTTCTTAATGTGAGGATTGTTTCGGTCCCTTGATTCGATACTGAACTGACCCTGATTCGCACTTTTTATCTTTCCGAGCCCGCTCTGAGAATCCTTAGCGAACTTTAAGGCTACTTCCCTCGCGTTCCTCGTGGCCTCTTCGATCATAGCTGGTTTAATTTCGTTCAGTCCGGTAAAAATATATTCCGTCTGCGCCTGATAATCGGCTCCGGTAAGCACTATTCCCTGCTTTCCGAGGTCCGACAATTCTCCTGATACTTTCCTTACAGCATCAATATTCTTCGAGTAAACAGTGACCGTCTGTTCTGCCGAATATCTGAATTCCGCTTTCACATTCCCGCCCCACTGCTGCGCCGATTTGTCCGTTATCGAAGGCGAAGAGAATGTTACCTCGGCAGGGTCGATCCCTTTTTCGGTCAGGAATTTCTTTATGCTTGAATTATTCCTGTCGATCGCGTTGTAGAGTTCCTCAAGCTTATTTTCGGCTGTAATGAACTGAATCGGCCATATGACGATATCCGCAGGAATTTCTCTTTCGGCGAGACCTTTTACGGTTACGCTTCGTTCCATCATTCTGAATTTGACTGCCGCGCTGCTTAACAAAAATCCCAGCATCGACAAACCCAGAAATATCGATATTCCGAGAATTAAAGCTGACAAGCTGTTATTTTTTTGCATGTTATACCTCCATGATAAATTGTCATAATTTATTGAAAATATAACTGTTCGGCAATACTTTTCGCTATACTTGAATTTTATGATGTCGTAACAGGCGTAAACCATCATATACTGGATAAGCTTTAATACTTTCATACCGTTTGCAAACGACTTTGATGATCATGCTAAAAAAAA
>JAQVNT010000063.1 GCA_028702975.1 Candidatus Delongbacteria bacterium | reverse complement strand
GCTTTCCATTAAGGAGAATATTTTGTCGAATTTGCGGTCATTCCCGTCTAATCTTGAAATCGCTTCTATTTGCTTCAACTCCATGTTATCCAATCTATGTAACACTTGGGCATTTGATTGAATAAATTTCCTCATCTCTATAAAAGCTTTCATGATTTGAATACTGATTCGTACAGCAGTTTTGCTTTTAAGAACTGAGGACAACATGGCAACACCCTGCTCTGTAAATGCATAGGGCAAATATTTTGTGTATTTAGCACTCCGGCTCTCAAAGGTCACAAATTGTGACCTTTGTTCTGCATTTTCCGTAATAGTAAGCATAAAGCAGAATTCTTCAGGAAACCTTTCCTTATTCCTCTTAACCGCCTGGTTCAGAACCTTCGTCTCCACACCATACAGCTCAGCCAGATCTCTGTCCAGCATCACCTGAAACCCCCGGAACGAATATATCTTTTCCCGAATACTTTCCTCGAACTTTTCCATTTCATATTCCGACATAACCGCTTCTCCGATATTGCTTTCCCGCAATATACCACCGGAGGCGTGTCAAATCGTGACACGGCAAGAAATATTGTTAAATTATTTAATTTTCTGCGCTGTATTTCTCGAAATTCTTTGAGATCATGGCTCTGACATCGTCGTGGATGGTGTTCTGGGCATCCTTGCTCATGGCGGAAATGTTTATTGGTTTGTCAATTACAAGGGTGACTTTGCTGCGTCTGCCGGCTTTGAAGTTGTCTATGATCTTTTCCGTGCCGACTATTGTGACGGGCAGGATGGGTACTCCGGCCATGATGGGTAGCTTAAAGCTGCCTTTCTTGAAAGGTATGATGGTCGGCCGGCGCGTGCCTTCAGGAAAAATGATGACGGTCTGCCCCTTTTTTATGATCTCCGCGGCCGCCTTGAAGGACTCCAGTCCTTTTCGCGGGCTTGACCTGTCAATGAACAGGCAGCCGAGCATGCGCATCCATGATGCGAACAGGGGTATGCGCGAAAGCTCGATCTTGGCGATGAACGACGGATTGTTGGTCATCTTTGCAAAAAGCAGGGGGATGTCATGGCCCGCCTGATGGTTCGACACGATCACGACGGCTTCACCGGGAATATTCTCAAGCCCTACGGTTTCGACTTCCGCGTCCGACCATTTAAGTATCTTCGATCCCCAGTTCACCGGATATTTGGACATGTAATTTTTAAAATCGCCAAAGCTCATCGAAGCTTTTTTATAATAGATATAAGGCAGAATTAAAAAATGCGAGAATGTGAACAGTGCAAATCTTATCTTAAGAAGGAGAAATCTCATTTGTCTTTATCTGCCGTTCAGGCTAAGATCTTGGAGACCAGCCTGTTCAGGTCGTCAAGCTCAAAAGGTTTTGCCAGAAAACCGTCGGCTTTTTCCACATCCTGCCTGACTTTTTCGATCCCGTAGCCTGTCATAAGTATAATAGGCATGTCGGGATATTTCGATTTTACGCTTTTAAAAAGCTCGATACCGCCCATCTTAGGCATATTTATGTCGGTTATGACAAGGCTGTATTCGCCGGGCTGGCTTTCCGTTATGATCTCCATAGCGACCGATCCGTCTTTTGCGCTCATCACTCCGTAATCCATCATCTCAAAAAAGTCGGTCAGAAGGTCCCGCATTATCGCTTCATCGTCAACTACCAGTATTTTCTTTGTGTCCGCCATAATTCCCGCTAATTTTTACATAGTCATATAATAAAGTCTTAAACAGAATAAATCAATAAAAAAATTAGAATAAAATTTATTCCCATTCTATCGTGGAGGGCGGTTTTGTGCTGATATCGTAAACGACCCTGTTGACGCCCCTGACCTCATTTATGATCCTCGTCGAGACCCTCGAAAGGAATTCATGAGTGAAGGGATAGCAGTCCGCCGTCATAAAATCTATCGTCCTCACCGCTCTCAAGGCTATCACATTATCGTAAGTTCTTTCATCTCCCATCACGCCGACCGTTTTTACCGGAAGAAATACCGCGAAAGCCTGACCGATAGCGTCATAAATACCTTCCTTTTCGATCTCTGAGATGTAAATGTCGTCTGCTTTTCTGAGTATATCGAGCTTCTTTTTTGTGATGCTGCCGATCACCCTGACGCCTAATCCGGGACCGGGGAAAGGATGCCTTTTAATTATCCTGTCGTGAAGGCCCAGTTCGTGCCCCACGCGCCTGACCTCGTCTTTGAAAAGGTCCCTCAGAGGTTCGATCACCTTAAGCTTCATCTCTTTGGGCAGTCCGCCCACATTATGATGTGATTTGATGGTCGCGGACGGTCCGCCTTTGGCACTTACCGATTCAATAACATCAGGATATATAGTTCCCTGGGCAAGATACTCTACGATTCCGCCCTCTTTCTTCTTTATTTTATCGATCTCAGCCTGGAAAACTTCAATGAACTCACGGCCGATGATCTTTCTCTTTCTTTCAGGTTCCTTTATTCCTTTAAGCGCGTTTAAAAACTGGTCGGAGGCGTCGGCTACGATCAGGTTAAGCCCGAGTTTTTCCTTGAATGTCTTAATAACCTTCTCCCTTTCATTCAGCCTTAACAGTCCGTTATCAACAAATATATTGATTAGGTTCTTTCCGATCGCCTTATGCAGAAGAAGCGCCGCAACGGATGAATCCACCCCGCCTGAAAATCCCAGAACGACTTTTTTATTCCCGACGGTTTTTTTAATTTTTTCTATACCTTCTTCAATAAAGTTCGATGCAGTCCAGTCGCCTCTGCATCCGCATATCTTTTTAACGAAATTGTCCAGAAATATTCCGCCGTTCTCGGTATGGTTTACCTCGGGATGGAACTGAACGCCGTAAATGTTCGCTTTTTTGTTCCTTATTACAGCAGCCGGAGTGTTGTCCGAGTATCCGATGCTCTCGAAACCTTTTGGAATTTTTACGACCTTATCGCCGTGGCTCATCCACACCTTCCAGTTCTTTTTCGGCTTCACTACTCCGGAAAAGATTGGGTCGTCGGCTGTCAGGTTAACTTCCGCGAACCCGAATTCCTGCTCAGAGCTTCTTTCCACCTTTCCGCCGAGCTTTTTGGTAATGAGCTGCATACCGTAGCATATTCCAAGTATCGGAACTCCGAGTTTGAATATTTCATCCGGCACATCGGGTGAGTTCAAAGCATAGACAGAGTTCGGCCCCCCTGAAAAGATGATCCCTTTAGGATCGAATTTCTTTATCTCTTCAAGCGAAGTGTAGAAAGGTTTAAGTTCGCAGTAAACGCTGTTCTCTCTGATCCTCCTGGCTATAAGCTGATTATACTGGCTTCCAAAATCGAGTATCAGTATCTTTTCGTGCTTCATAATATCTCCGGTTTTTAACAAGTCATAAAGATAACGATTCGCCGGCCGTTTTACAAGAGAAGATATGAAGTGATTTTCCAATTAGCTGTTCAGATCGGCTTTTAAATTCCATATTTTACCAATTATTAGAAATATATGAGAAAGCTGTTTCTGATCTGTAAACCAAAAAAGAACATGATCTACAGTCATAAACCACATTATATAGTGTTATAAAAACACCGATACCACAATATATTGTGTTTTTTGCAAAAAAGCGCTTGACAAGTTTTGTTCGCCGGTGTTATATTTGAGTACTGACATAATTGCAGGCTAAATACGATTTTGAACAACCCTACTGGAGATGAGACTATGACCGAAAAAACAAAAAAAGCAGTAAAGACCAAGGACCAGCTCGAAAATACCGACGACAGATTTCCGGAGATCGAATTTTCAGAGAACGCACTGGTGATCCTCAAAAAAAGATATCTTATCAAAGATCTCGATACAAAACAGCCAAAAGAAACCCCCAGGGATCTCTTTATCCGGGTCGCGAAGGCGATAGCGGACGGCAGCAGAACGGCGGATCCGGACATCACCGACGAAGAAGTTATGGAGATAGAGGATAGGTTCTACGAGCTGATGGCGGGCAAGGATTTCATGCCGAATTCGCCTACCCTGATGAACGCGGGCCGCGAGCTGCCGAACCTGAGCGCCTGTTTCGTCCTTCCCGTGGAAGACTCGATGGAAGGCATTTTCAATGCCGTCAAGGACGCGGCGCTAATCCACAAGTCTGGCGGAGGCACAGGTTTCGATTTCTCCAACCTGAGGCCGTCCGGCTCCAATGTCCAGTCCACCGCCGGCACTGCCAGCGGACCGATCTCCTTCATGTCCGTTTTCAACGCCGCTACCGAGACCATCAAGCAGGGTGGTGTCAGAAGAGGCGCGAATATGGGCATCATGAGAGTTGACCACCCCGAGATCATGAACTTCATAGAGTGCAAGAAAGACACATCCAAATTCACAAACTTTAACATCTCGGTAGCGGTAACTGACGATTTCATGAAGGCTTACAAGTCCGGAACAGACTATATTCTTTATCATAAGGAGAAACCGGTCGGAGCCGCTAACGCAAAAATGGTTATGGACGCGATCGTCAAAAACGCGTGGGAGACAGGCGAGCCGGGACTGGTTTTCATCGACAAGGTGAACGCTAAGAACACGCTTCCCGGAGTCGGCAAGATCGCCGCGACCAATCCCTGCGGAGAGCAGCCCCTTTTGCCTTACGGAAGCTGCAACCTGGGATCTATCAATGTGAGCAATTTCTTTATCGCGGACGAAAAAACGGTTGACTGGGACAGGCTGAAAAGCGTAGTGTCCGACTGCGTACTGTTTTTGGACAACGTGATCGAGGTCGGAAAATATCCGATCAAGAAGATACACGAGATGGCGAGAGCGAACAGGAACATCGGGCTGGGCGTAATGGGATTTGCGGACCTGCTCTACAGGATGGGCATACCTTACGACAGCGATGAGGGGGTGACATTCGGTAAAAAACTGATGGCTTTCATCCACTCGAACGCGCAGGAGGCTTCAAAAAAGCTGGCTGAGGAAAGAGGATCGTTCCCGAACATCGACAAATCGATCTACACATACCCCATGAGGAACTCGAATGTGACGACCGTTGCTCCGACAGGCACTATCGGAATGCTCGCTGAGGCTTCAGGCGGTATCGAGCCCAATTTCGCGCTGGTCTATGTTAAGCATGTGATGGACGACAAGAAGCTGCAGTATGTCAATCCGATACTTGAAGAGACCCTGAAAGAAAGGGGAATATATTCCGAAGAGCTGATGGAGAAGATTAAGCTGGAGGGCAAGCTTTCCAACATCGCCGAAATACCGGAGGACATAAAGAAGGTCTTCGTTACCGCGCAGGAGATCGACCCGTATTACCATGTCGCCATGCAGTCCGCTTTCCAGGAGTTCGTTGACAGTTCTATATCAAAGACCGTGAATTTCGATAATTCCGCAACTCAGGATGATATAAAGAACGCTTATCTGCAGGCTTATGATTCGGCGTGCAAGGGTATAACTGTTTACCGCGACGGATGCCGCCCGTACCAGGTGCTCAACACCGGGACCAAGACTAACGAGGACAGAAAAGCCGAGCAGGCTGAAGATGTCCACAAGCCGAAGGTGAGGCCGGACATCATGGAAGGCAAGACCTACAAGGTCAATACCGGCGAAGGCATCATGTATGTTACCGTGAACACGATTGACGGCAAACCGTTCGAGCTTTTCGCGTCCATCGGCAAGGCGGGCGGGAACGCTGCTGCGCAGAGCGAAGCCATCAGCCGCATGGTGTCTTTAGCGCTCAGGTCCGACATCGACATCAATGTGATAGTGAAGCAGCTGATAGGCATCGGCAGCCCTAATACTGTGTGGCACAACGGCGAGGTTATTCTTTCCACGCCTGACGCCATCGGGAAGATACTCAAGAAATATTATGTTGATCCGGCGAAGAACGAGGCTAAGGCTGAAGCTAAACCGGATGAGCCGAAGGCTACAGTCAGGCGCGGAGTGATCTGCCCCAAGTGCAACGGGAGTATGTCGATGCAGGAGGGCTGCATGACATGCCCGACATGCGGATTTTCCAAGTGCAGCTAGGACCGCCGGTCTAAAATATGAAAAAAGGCAGGATAGAATTCCTGCCTTTTTTACATCGCGAAGAAGCCGCCGACGAGAGGGAGCCAGATGGTCGCCGCCATGATCAGCGCCATAATTGACTTTTTGATAAAACCTGCCCGGTCGTTCAAGAACACATAACCGACCAGTGTTACGGCTCCTCCCAGACCGAAAGTGAAAAGGAAAAAGAGACCCACGAACCAAAATTCCTGAGAGATGCCGCTGAAGAAAATATGCAGAAACAATCCTGACCAGTAGAAAAATTCCCCGAACAGAATAATGTAGATCATATACAAGATCGTGCCCTTGTTCTCCTCCCTTTCGCTGAGTCTGCCGAATAAGGACATCAGAGATCTGCGCAATACATCGGGAATAATAAAAAATGCCGTATAGATGAACGCCGAAATTTTACTTCCGCCCGCGTTTGACTTCTGCTGTTCAAGTTCTTTCTCGACCTCATCCATGTTATCCGACAAATGAGGCGCGTCGGAGATATGCGCAAGGCAGATCACTTCGTTCTTGTCAAAAGTCAGGCCCGGCAGAAGATCAAACCCCTCAGTGAATTTCAGGCGGGAGACCTTAATGCCCTGCGAGCGTATAAGTTCCGCATAGTCGCTGCCGAACCTTCTGTGGTTTCCGGCTATTCCGTACATGGACATCCTGTCTTTGTAGCTCGTTATCGGATATTCTGCGGTTTTGTCCTTTGCAGGGTCTATATTAGCCTGGAGCATCATAAGTCCGTCAGGCTTGAGAATTCTTTTGAGTTCCTTCAGTACGCTTATGTAGTCAGGCAGCTTTTCCAGAATGTAATTGCAGACGATGAGGTCGAAACTGCCGCTTTCATATTTGTTCTTAAGCGTGTTGTCGCGAATGGTGAAGTCGCCCGTTTCGTTGTATATTTTTACCTCTGCGCCCGGAAAATTCCCGAAATATTCGCTGATCCTTCCCGGCTCGGTGACTGTAAGTACTTTAAGCTCTCCGGAAAGAAGTTCCGTCTTTGCCTGCAGGAATAATAGGATCGTTCTTTCCTCGATCGTTGAACCGCAGACGGGGCATAAACTGCTCAGCTCTCTGGTGAGTTTGTATTTATCGGCTTTATAGAATCCCGAGCAGAACGGGCAGTAGATGTCATCGCCCCGGAAGTACTGCTTTTTGTAGAACTCGTAGTTCTTTCTGATATTTGAGAACATTCAATTTCCGTTGAATTAATACTGCGGATCGTAAACCTGACCCATGAAGAGTATCGTTCCGGTCAGGTCGTCTCTGATGGCAAAGAAGAACGGTTTGTCAATTTCGAACTCAGGCGGCGGAGTGCCGTAAGAACCTCCGATGACCGTAACAGCGGCGGCGGAAGTTCCCTCCTCGTTCACATCTATATATGATTTATGCTTTGCAAGAAAAATGAACAAGCCCTCCCAAGCGTCTGTTATGAACGAGAAATCGGCAATACTTTCTATAAAAGCGTCAGTCATCCCGAGAGCCTGAAGTATCGGTATCAGGTTTGAGTCGAATCCGAATTTGAATTTGGGCATGGAAAAATAGAACTCAAACTCGTATGCGGGGAATGCATCCGCAAAAGGAACAAACGATCCCATCCAGCTGTTCCAGTTCTCAGTAGTCAGTTCTGTTTCGATAAAAGGTTTAAGGTCGCCTGTAGGTACGAAAACATACATTGAAACATCTTTGCCTGTTTCTCTTAGAACGGGATCTCCATAAGGCATTTTTACAGCTCTCAAAGAATCCGTTATGAAATACTCGAACTTTTTTGACGGAGCGTCATCGCTTATACCATTGTCGTGCATTGTGAGTACAGACTGATTTGTACCGTCCTCGTTGTGAAAAACCGAGTTTTCTGTCTCATCGGCATCGAAAGGGAATTTCCAGAATCCCTGAAAATTGATGGCGTTTATTAGAAAGAACTCCGCACCGACGGCAGAATAATCCAGAACATCCTCGATTTTCCCGTCCGTCTTATTTGAGACCCACGCATTTATCGTATCTATTGACGCATTGATCTTAAGGTCAAGATTTCTTATCTCCGCGTCAAAATATGCTTTATTTACATCTATGAAAGTCTGTTTTACGGGAAAATCATTGTCAAACCAGGCTGAATTGGCAAGATCGAGTTCGATTATCGTGTTCAGGCTGTCCAGTTTCTGCGCAAGCTGAAGGAAGAGCTTGTTGATGCAGTAGTCAGGGACATTTTGGTATTCGAGAACGGTCTTGATCTCATCCTTGGTATTATTCGCGGCGCCGTTATTCAGCATCGACAAAGCGATCGAGATCGAGATCGGGGAGATCATGATGTTCTGGTCTGCTGTATCCTGATCAACGATCTCCTTGAAGATCTTGTGCGAGAAATTCAGGTTCGCGTTGCGGAAATCGAAAATATTTTGCGCAGTTATGATCTCGTCAGGCGGCGGATCGTTCGGGCTTATCGGATCGTCGTCTTTTGTGCAGCTTAATAGGACAAGAAATCCTATTAATAAAAACATAAACTTCTTCACTTCACACCTCCGTTCGAATAATTTTACTGTATTTGTCAGTTAGTAATATA
>JAQVNT010000062.1 GCA_028702975.1 Candidatus Delongbacteria bacterium | reverse complement strand
TTTGCGCTTTCATTACTTCCGCCAAGTTTTGCAGCCGTCATCACTTCTTTCAGATATTTAGTGAAAATCTTGCCTCTCGCCGCATCGATCTTTTCTTTCTTTCTTCTTATCGTAGCCCATTTGGAATGACCTGACATATATACTCCGTTATATTTATTCTTCTGAAGTTATTTCAATGACCTCAACATCCAGTTCGCCGGCAGGTATATTTATGATAAATCTTTCACCCGCCTTTTTACCGAGCAGACCTTTTCCTATTGGAGAGTCCGCAGAAATCTTACCTTCCACAGGATCGGCCTCAGCCTGTGATACAAGAGTGTAGACCAGCTCTTTATTTCTGGTATGGTCTTTTATCTTTACGGTATTTAGAATTCTGACAACTTTGTTATTTGATTTACCCCTCTTGATTATCTGGCTTTCAGCTATATATTTTTCAAGTTCATTGATCCTGATGTCAATGTTGGTCAGGTCTTCTCTTGCCGCTTTGTAATCTCCGTTCTCCCTCAGGTCCCCGAGTTTTCTCGCGTCTGTAACTCTTTTCAATATAGAAGATCTTTCAACATGTTTGAGGTTGTATAGTTTTTCAACAATTTTTTTCATCCCTTCTTCAGTCAGGTAATTCATAAGATATTCCGTCCGGTTAATTCTTAAAATTTTATTTTAATTGATGATCACTCTTATAGTCAGTTGCTCTTGTAAAGCTCCTTCCTTTTCGTGACTCTTTCCAGATAATCCCTGCCTTCTTTCGGAACATTTTTCTCGGTAGTAAGAATAGTATAAGTTTCCTGTTCAGATTTATCGATGAGTTTATGGGTTTTATATGCCTTGTTTAGAATAGTTCCCATACCCTGATTATATGACGAGATAGCGTAATATTCGTTTTTCAGTTTGCTGCTTGTTCGTTTGAAATTTTTATTTTCGTAGTTGGTCCACCATTTAGAAAGCCATTTTACATACCAAGTACCCATTCTAAGATTATTTTCAGGGTCGAACAGGTATTCTGATTCAACGATCTTGTCTGTCCCGAAAAGAGCTTTGTGTGCATCTCTTCCTGCCTGAGATGGGATTATCTGCATCAGTCCGCAAGCCATAGGCGTTCCGTCGGGTCTTCTTGAGAAAGCCTTGGGGTTGAAAGCCGATTCAGTATGTATCAGAGCCATAACAAGTGCTGCTTCCACATCATTTTTTTCACTGTAGCTCTTTATTAGATCTATGTAATTCTCCGCTCTTTTCTGAATACTGTTAGGTACCATCTCAAGACTGACGGAGTATTTTGTTCTTGCCTTGCCGTCTTCACCGACAACAACTTCTTTTTTTACCTGATGCTTAACTTTTTCCTTAATGAAGTCTTTACTGTTTGACGAGTCGACAGTTTTAACTATCTTTTTTTCCTGTTTTTCTTTTTCTTCGGCGAGCTTTCTTCTATCTTCCTGTTCTTTTTTCCTTATTTTAGCCTGTTCTTCCTCTATCTTTTTCATTTCGAAAGCTTTCTTTTCTTCGGCCATTTTTTTCTCAGCCGCCAATGTTTCAAGTTCTCTCTTTCTCTTAAGCAGAGCTTCTTTCTGAGCCATGTTCTTTCTTTCTATTTCTGCTCTCTGCTCTTCGAATTTCTTTTCCATTTCCAGAAGTTTTTTCTGATTTTCATCGTCTGACTTATCAAAAGCAATCTGGCCTTCCATGAATTTGTTGTCGGTACCCTCTTCTTTCTCGTTCAGCAGTATTTCAAGCTGTTTTTCTATCAGTTTTTCAGCAGCGGCCGGATCGTCTCCTTCGACCAAAGCTGCGATCTCTACCTTGTTATTGTCAAAATCCACGCGGCCAAGAGAGTTAAGGTCATTACCATAATTCGACCATATTTTAGGTGTTGTATCTGAAAATTCACCCCACTTCTGCCTTACACCCTTCACATACTCTGCCCACTCTTTTCTTTCTTTCTCTACTCTTGCTTTGTAAGCATCAAGCTCGGCATCCCTTTCCTGCTTCCACTGGTCAATATCCTGCTGCTGCATTTTCTTATATTTTTCCAGTTCTGATTCCTGTGAATGCAACAGTACTGAAATAATAAGTACAAAAAACAATTGGACCGATCTTCTCATGATGCTCTCCCGCTTTATTTTAGTATAAACAGCAGGGGGATGTTCTCCCGAGCCGTTATATAAATTAGCGAAAAAAAACATAAAAATCAACTTAATTATTAACAACTATTTTTTTGACTATCCGAATATTTATCTTGCCAATGAGAAAATAATGTATTAAATTTATTCGCCGTGGTAAGATCCATGAGCAGAGAGGTTTTACAGTCGGACTGATTTAAGACTGAGACCTGCTCTTAAACAAATTTTAATTAGGAGGTAGCAAAGATGGCAGAGCGCGAAACTGGTTCTGTAAAATGGTTCGATTCTTCAAAAGGATACGGATTCATAACAACCGACGGCGGAAGAGACATATTCGTTCACTATTCTGCGATCAAGAATGAAGGATTCAAAACTCTTCAGGACGGACAAAAAGTAGAATTCGAAGTGATCGAGAACGACAAGGGTCCACAAGCTCAAGACGTAAAAACTATATAGATCGAATCATCGAATATAGTACAAATGCGACGGAACCCGTCGCATTTTTTTTAAAAGGAGAAACAACATGAAGATACTGATACTCAGATTTTCATCGATGGGAGACATCCTGCTGGCTACTCCGGTGCTTGATGTTCTTAAAAAAGAATTTCCCGATTCGCAGATTGACTGGGTTGTTTCAAAGAAATACTCCGATGCTCTCAATACTAACCCTCTGGTCAACAGGCTTATGGTGTTTAAAGACAGAGCCGGGCTTAAAAAGATCAGAAAAGATATATCCAGGACACATTATGATTTTATTTTTGACCTTCATAAGAATTCAAAAACGAGGTACTTGACAAGATTCAAAAAAAATGTTTTTTCATATAACAAACGCGTTATCGAGAGGTTCCTTCTGGTGTGTTTTAAGAGAGGATACAAGGAAATAATTCCCGCCACAAGAATGTATTTCGCTGCGCTTGAGAAAGCAGGGATCAAGACACCGGCTAAATGGAAACTGAAGTTCGGGATAGACAAGGAAACAGAACTCGAAACAGTTCGCAGGTTCGATCTTCATAATACGAATTATATAGCTCTTATACCGGGAGCAAGTTATTACACAAAAATGTGGCCCAAGGAATATTTCAGAGAACTTGTAAGAAAGATCACCCTCTCAAAAACTGTGAGAAGGAAGATATTTATACTCGGTAAGGGCAGCGAAGAAGAAATGATAGGGGAGTATATTTCAGATGAGAACAGGTCGGAATGTGAAGATCTTACAGGGAAGCTCGATCTTCAGCAGACTGCAGCAGTACTCAAATTCGCCGATCTCGTAGTTACCAACGATAACGGCCCGATGCATCTTGCGGAATGTTTTGACAAAAAGATACTTGCCATTTTCGGAAGCACAACTGAAGAATTCGGTTTCTTCCCTTACTCAGTGAACTATCAGGTGCTTCAGACGGATCATCTCAAGTGCAGACCATGCACTCATTTCGGACGAAAAAAATGTCCGAAAAAACATTTCCGCTGCATGATGGAGATTTCGCCGGATAATGTTTACGAAAAAATATGTGGAATGTTGAATGCCTGAAAGAATTATTCTTACACTGCTGATGATCGTACTGTCCTTTGAAGTTATCTATGTCGTCTTTCGAGCCGGCCTGTTCACTATCATAACCACCCCGCTGATAGCGGCCTCAGTCGTTTTATCCTGTTATTATTTCGTGACAGGTGTCAGCCTTACAGGTTTTATATCGCTTTCTTCTCTTTTACTGCTTCTTACAGCGAAGAAGTTTCTGAAAACCAAATTATACGAAAAGCCTGATTACAGATACCTGCTGATCCTGACCGGTGTTCTTTTATATCACCTGAAATAAAAAAGGGCAGTCAAAAAAACTGCCCCGATAGATAGATATTATGTTTATTTCTTCATTTTCATGTTATGTTTCATAAATCCCTGTCCGCTGTGAAGTTCTTTGAATTTTTCAAGCTGTTCTTTACTCAGTACTTTTGTGATCTCTGCCATTTCATCGATCTTTGAAAGATTCTTTTTTGATCTGATCTCCGACATCTGCTTTACGATCTTCTTAGCTTCTTCAAAATTCATATTCCTCATTGCTTCATGTTTATCTATCTTAAGTTTCTTAAGATCAGCTTCCATTCCGATCTCGTTCTTCTCGTATTTCATTTTGATCTGGTGAATTTTCTCGGACTGATCTTTTGAAAGACCGAGCTGTTCCATCATTGCCGGTCCGCAGGGTTCTTTTCCCATTCCGCCTTTTTGGAAGCGGTCGTTATGGTCATTACCCATTTTATGACCCATTACACCGGGTCCGTTTCCAGTACATTTTTCAGGATTGAATCCAGGTCCCATACCGGGTTTTGCTGATGCCGGAGGAGTGGAAGTTTCCTGTGCCGAAGCTGCGATCAGAAGTGCTCCTGCCAGTATCAGCGTCGTTAATAGTTTTTTCATTTTGATCTCCTTTTTTTTGTTTGCCTTTTGGTACAGTGAACGCATCTGCAACAGATTTATTTTAAATGTTTTGAAAAAAGGACGGATTATTCTTATTTTTCAGTTAAAATCATTCGGAGATGAAATGACTGAGTTCGAAAAATATTTTATACCCGTGTACAAAAGAATAGAAAAAAGGATTACCGGATCCAAAGGATGTTACCTGATCACAGAAGACGGGAAATATCTCGATATGTTCGGCGGGCTCGGAGTAAATGCACTCGGGTATAATGTATCTAATGTAAATAACGCGATAGAAGCTCAGCTTGAAAGATTCAGTCATCTGTCAAATTATTTTGAGGCTGAACCTGTCGGGAAACTGGCTGAATATCTGGTTAATAATACCTTTGCGGAAAAAGTATTCTTCACAAATTCCGGTACAGAGGCCATAGAAGCAGGAATGAAACTTATCCGTAAGTATGGAAAGGCAAACGGGAAAAACACTATCATTACTTTTTCACTGGCCTTCCACGGAAGGACTTTGGCCGCAGCGTCAGTGACCGCCCCTGACAACTCATCACCGTATAATTTCCCCGGAGGCGTTCCAAATGTAATGACTCTCAAATTCAACGATACAGGTGATCTCGACAAGATCAACGGAGATACAGCCGGTGTTTTCGTTGAATTTATTCAGGGTCAGGGCGGTGTTAATGTCGCGGACGGTGAGTTTGCGCGCAAACTCAGGGAGAGAACCGCGAAGTTCAAAGCTGTTCTTATGGCTGACGAGATACAGTCCGGAATGGGAAGGACGGGCAGTCTGTTCAGCTTTGAACATTTCGGGATAGTTCCCGACATCGCCGTAACTGCCAAAGCTATAGGCGGGGGCCTGCCTCTCGGAGTTCTGATGGCAGGCAGGGAGCACTGCGACATTCTGGGTTACGGCGAGCACGGTTCTACATTCGGCGGCAATCCGGTCTCCTGCGCCGCCGGGCTCGAAACTATAAAAACGATAAACAGGCCTGAATTTTTGAAAAGCGTTGAGGAAAAGGGCAAAATTCTGCTTTCCGAAATTCTCAGGCTTAAAGAAAAATACAGCGGTAAGATAGGCAGAGTTTCAGGCCTGGGTCTTATGATCGGCGCGGAGATATTAAAAGATCATGAAAAGATCATTCCTCTTTTCCTGGACCGAAAAATTTTCGTAAATATGACTCACGGAAATGTATTGAGGCTGCTGCCGCCGCTTGTTATCGGAGAAAAGAATATCGAATATTTTATAAAGGAATTTGAAAGTATTCTAAGCGATCTCTGATTCTTAGATGGTCTATTTTATTGAAGAAACTTCTTTACGATCCATTTTATTTTCGAGCAGCCAGATAACTAAAATACCCGAAATAATAAAAAGCACCGATAAAAATTCCTCAGTAGAAAATGAAGAAGGTATGTACCAGTTATAGCCCACAACTTTTTCTTTTCCGTTGGAAAAAGTTTCGATGATCTCTGTTTTCCACGGCCACAGAAGTGATACTGACCCGAGAATAAATCCTGATAGTACAGCTATGGTCAGATCATGGTATTTTCGGAATAACCAGGAAAGAAAATGGGAAAATGCGATAAGACCTGATACAGCTCCTGCAAACACGGGTATGAGTACATGAAAGTCAAGGTTCTTAACAGAATGTATCATCACGAGCTCGTAGTTTCCCATCAAAATGAGAACGAAAGATCCCGAAAGTCCCGGAAGTATCATGCTGCAAGTAGCCACAATACCACAAATAAACAGATAAATGTATGATGAGTTCTCAGATGCCGGATCCAGAAAATTAATGATAATAAAGGCTGTTGCTGTACCTGTGATCATTGAAAATATTGTGCATAGATCCCACTTGACAACTTTTTTAGCTACGAAAAAAACGGATGCGACTATGAGGCCGAGAAAAAAAGACCATATGAATTTGGGATAGTTCTCGAAAAGTGATCCGAGTATAAAAGAGAGTGCGAATATTCCGCAGGCCGCTCCTCCGAAAACTGTTGCCAGAAAGTACAGATTCGTATGTCTGGCGAATGATCTTAATCTCCCTTTCCGGAGAATATCCAGCGATGTCAGGTCAAAAAATTTAATGGAATTGATGATCTCTTCGAAAACCCCTGTTATAAGAGCAATCGTGCCGCCTGATACTCCGGGTATTATATTTGCGACACCGATCCCGATCCCTTTTAAGAATAGCACAATATATTTATTCATCATACCCCCTCCCTATCAGCGGCACGAACATGCAGTCGAGTATCTCTTCTTTTATAAAACCGGTCTCTTCTTTTTTTATTCTGAACAGTTTGTGATAGCCCTCATGCTCAAGTGGTATTATGAGTCTTCCTCCCGGTTTAAGCTGGTTCATAAGAGATTGAGGTATTTCTTTTGCTCCGGCAGAAACAATGATGCCGTCATACGGAGCTTCCGATTTCCATCCCAAAGTGCCGTCAGCTACAAAGATCTGAACATTCCCGATGCTGAGTTTCTTGAGGTTGTCTCTTGAAAAACTGACGAGTTCGGGTATTCTTTCAAGCGATATAACATATTTGCATAATTTTGATAATAATGCAGTCTGGAAACCCGAGCCTGTACCTATTTCTAATATTATATCATCTTCAAGAGGTCTCAGGATCTGTGTCATTAGAGCTGTGATATAAGGCTGAGAAACAGTCTGATTGAAGCCTATGGGAAGCGCAGAATCATCATAAGAGTGCTCGATATTGTCCTCCGGCACAAATAAATGCCTGGGAACATCCTGAAAAGCCTTAAGGACTCTTTTATCGGCAATACCTCTTTTTCTCAGCTGATTTGAGATCATTTCCTTTTTTGCAAAATCAAAGTTGATCATTATATGTCACATCTCCGTAAAAAATTCTTTCTTTTTGTCCGTTAATATCACTTTTGATTATCAAGCATCCCAGCTCGTCTATTGAATCGACTGTTCCGCTGACTGATCTTTCGTCGCTGCTGACCGTAACCCGCCTGCCTTTGATATCCGCTTCCCTGAACCATATCAGAGGAATGTCGCTCGCTGTGTTCGTACAGTACCTTCTATACACCATGTTGACCGATTCGACAAGCTCATTTTTTATTGTTTCAATTTCGGGCGGATCACTTACTTCCGACTCGACCGATGTGTAAGGGTAAGCTATATTTCCCTTAGGTTTAAAATCCAGAATATTTATTCCTATACCTACAATAACGCATTCTTTAGAATATTCCGAAAGTATTCCGCATATTTTTTTTCCTGATACGATCACATCGTTAGGCCATTTAAGAACGATCCTTCTGCCGTCGATATATTTGGTGAGCATCATCTTCACTGCCAGCGAAAAAAGGAATGACAATCTGATGGCGTCTATGTTTTCATAAACATTTTTAATAAGAAAAGAGCAGAAAATGCTTTTACCCGGTTCGCCGTACCAGCTTCTGCCGATCCTGCCTTTACCTTCCGTCTGATCTTTGGCGAAAATTACTGTACCTGTATTCAGATCGTCAGAATGTTTTTTCATATATGAATTGGTAGAATTTACTTTTTCCAGATCGATTTTATGTGTAAAATTTTCAAGTCTCATATAAATCCAGTCAGTTATTCAGCATCAGAACTGTCTTCTTCCTCATAGAATCTGCTCTCTACATCAAGCTCTTCCAGAAGGTCGATAATTTCATCAACATTTTTTTTTGATAATGCAGGCAACACGGGCGTTCCTTTTATAAAAGTCAGCGGGGAAGTCTCTTTTTTGAGTAAAGTTGTTTTGTTTCTGCTATTAATAATCATTTTGCGATCTTATTTTCAAATTCATTTACGACTTTTATAAAGATATTTTCCATATAAAATTCCCCAGTCTGTTCGCGAAGGTCTTCAACTGTTCCCGTGGTTAGAAGTTTCCCGTTATTTATTATCCCGATCCTGTCGCATATTTTTTCGACTTCGCCCATGTTATGCGAAGAGAATATTATCGTTTTGCCCTGATCTCTCAGGTCTTTTATATAGCTGTGTATTTTCTGAGAAACAATTACATCAAGCCCT
>JAQVNT010000061.1 GCA_028702975.1 Candidatus Delongbacteria bacterium | reverse complement strand
AATGTCCTCCATGTCCTGCCGCATCCTTCTTCGTTGCAGCCTCGATATGTTCAGGTCGCTCAGGTCACACTAAGCTCCCTTCAATATCTCTACTGCTCCTTGAAGGATTTTGCATTTTAGAACAAATACCATAGAGCGCTGTGATCTGCTGCGTCGTATTAAGAGATTATTAGTCATTTAACTTTAAGTAATTAAAAAAGCCCCGAAAATTTCGGGGCTTTTCGATTGTATAATAAGTACTATTTGACGAGAAGCATCTTCCGTGTAAGCTTTTTGTCTGCAGTCTCAAGTGTATAAAAATAGATCCCGCTGTTGAATTGCGCTGCATCAAACGTTACTGCATAAGCTCCTCTGTTCATCTTCCTATCCAGAATGTTTTTAACCAGCTGTCCGTTGGAATTATAGATACTCAGTTTTATATCCTGAGCAGAAGGAACAGAAAAGTTAATTGTTGTAACAGGATTGAACGGGTTCGGATAGTTCTGATTAAGAGTAATGTCTTCAGGTATCAGACTGTCTTCCCCGTCAATACCCAGGAGTATATTCGTAGCCAGAATGTTATCGATCCAGGCGCAATCAGATCCGCCTGAAATGCTGCCGTCTTTTTTGTATTCCCATGTAAAAGTATGTTCGCCTTGTGAAACAGGATATGACATATAAGTCCAGTCCGATTCTCCGCTCCAGGTGTTCTGTATGACAGCGTCAATATAGAAATTAAGTTTGTCATAGCCGGATTCTGAAGAAACTTTTCTATAAAAAGTCATCATTCCATTCTCGAGATATTCAAAGCTGACCTTCATTGATGAATACTGGCCATGGGTAATTGATCCTGATCTTGAGGAATATTCACCGGCATAATAAACAGAGTTGTCAGTTGTCCATTCAAGATTTCCTTCGAATACCCACGGATTACTTGTAAAATCACCTGTTTCAAAGTTTTCTGTCATCCCTACATTAAGATCGAATGAATAAGTGTCCGTATATCCGCCCGCCGAAGTGAGTTTAAGTTCGAAGCTCAAACCTGTTCCGCTCGGGATGCTTTCAGAGAAGTCAGCGTTGAAAATTATATCAGTAGTTTTCTCGCCTTCAATTAATGAGATTAGCTGAGACGCAGATATCGTCACATCCGCTCCTGTTGTTTCGGTTAAAGCCGCCGTAACATCTGACAGGTCTCCGGTGCCTGAATTTTCTACCGAAACAGTGATGTTCTTACTGTCTCCGGGATAAACCGCATCACCGTCGAATGAATACCCGTATGATAAATTCGGAGATCCTGCTTCGAAATCTATCCAGCTGTAATATGTGTTCTTCGATGTGTCATTTATGGTAATATCGATCCTGATCTTTTGTCTGTCCGGCACATTATTAGAGATTGAGTAGCTGAAAACGGAGGTTCTTTTTACTGAATCTGCAGCAGCAATGTTAGGGTATGTTTCCTGAAAGTCGTTTAAGATCAGATATTCGCTTTCGGTGGAAGCAGTGACTGTGATGCCTTCTGATGTATCGATCCCGATATTCTTCAATTCAAGATCCACAGTTCCTTCAGTTCCAAAATTTACAGTTGAAACTTCATAAGAGTTCCTGATCAGATACGGTCCGCTTATAGGCTGAACGGGTATTGATGAAAAATAAGGTTTTTTGAACTGCGAAGTAACAGTAATGTGAGCATAACCGCTTATAAACGGATCAATTGTAACGGCCGCATATCCGGTTTCGTCAGCAATACCTACCCCATGCAGAGTTCCGGAATCGTCGGTAATGGCAATATATGAGCCTTTCAAAGCCTGAACAGTAAAATATGTCGCTCCCTGGACAACTGAACCGGCGTGTGAAACGGGATTGTTTCCGGGAACACCCATATATATCATAAGAGAAGGGTCACCGAAAAGATGGTAAGAAGACCAGTATGAACTTGTAATTGATGTATTGAGCTGTTCAACAGCCATAAGTCCTACATGTTTCATACCAGCCTGGGTGGAATATCCGAGAGCCATTACGCCGTCATACATTCCGGGATTTGTTATATCCAGCGGCGGAGGTATCTGATTTGAAGCTGCAAGTCCGACACCCATGGCGAGGTCTTCGTCCCAGTAAGTTGACATCGAAGCGCCGATAAAGCCAATGCCGCCTTTATCTGCAGCGTTTAGCCATGACTCACCAAAACATTCCGCATCGCCAAACGAACCTGTGAGGCAGCAGTTGCCGACAACGAGCGGATATTTGCCGGAGTTAGTTAAATTGTTAACATTAGTGATCGAAAAAGAAGGATCTGCAAAGCCGCCGTTGTAACCGTGGGCGGTGTAGTTGTAGAATGAAATACCTGAAGATACATAATTTATGATCTCCGTATTAACTCCTGCAGCATCAGAAGCAGGATAATAATAGGGGATCCCGGTGATGTTGACAAGCGTATTGTCCAAAGGATTACGATATGTGTCGTTGAAATAATATGTCATTCCGTAGCTTATCTGAGGATTTCCGTGAGTCGAGGCATATGATCCGTCCACACCGGCAACACCGACTACATTGGAAAGATAGCTCAGGTCGGCTCCTGTTGTGAACTGAGTTTTTTCGTACCAGATCGTTTTATCGACCTGTGCCGCCAATTCAGCTTCCGATCTGACTGAGAATCTTCCTACATAGATGGAAGGGATCCTGTTCAAATTACCTGTTGTCCCCATAACTCCGTAAAGGAGGTCGGATCTCGTTACACCTCCGGCAGACCCAAGAGCCGGATTGACTTCAGAAAGCACACCGTATGTTCCGTCGTGATCACCAACAATAAGAAGGAATGACGGTTTTGGGTTCAAGCTGCCGTACTGGCTTTCTACCCACGCGTCATTTACTGATATCGAGGAAGATGATGAGACGAAATTGGTTATTACATTGAATCCTTTCTGAGTTTTCCAGTCGATAAATTCCTGCAGCTTAGCATTGCCTTCAAGGTTTGCGTTGGCCAGTATAAGATAGGTAACCGGATACTGCACCAGATCGCTCTTAAGAGGGGATGCCTTAAGGTTTATCAGTTTCGAGAACGCATTCTCAAAGAACGGCGAATAATTTTCCGCCATCGATCCGTACAGGTCGTTTCCGCTTCCGTTGTATATAATTTCCGCTTTAATATTTGTACGGATAATTAAAGAGTTCGATGAAGGATTATAGGTCATTGGTCTGATCTCAAGCACACCGATATCAACACCTCTCATGTTCCCGCTTTTAGTGATCGAAGCAGATCCGGAAGCTGTATAAGATTTGGTATTATAGGTATTTTCGTTGTATATGAATTTTCTTTCTTCAGGTTTGGAGCTTTTTGAATATCCAGGCTGTGAAGGATATATCTTTGAGCTTATACCGAAGTCGCCAAGAAAGATCTCTTTTTCATCGTATGATAAAATTTTGATCAAAGGTTCAGATCCTTCTGGAAAGCCTGTCAGTTCTCTGAAAACGGGCAGGTCAGGTTCGCCGATATTATACGAGCTCTGTGATCCGCTGAAACCGATCTTAACGAACTCACCTTTTTCTGTCATAACGGGAGTGTAAGAGACCTCTCCAACCGAAAGTTCTATCGTAAATCCGTCGGGATTTTCAGAAGTTATACTGTACCCGGTTTTTGAACTGTCAGTCAGTTTTATATCTCCCGCAAAGAGTGTCATACAGGCTGCAGAGAAGATGACCGCTAATATTTTTTTCATAGAAAACTCCATTAATTTTGAACAAATATACGCACTTTATAATATAAAAACAATGTCATTGTTCATATAATTATATTGCTCAAGCGACTGTATTTAGTTAAATTTACACTTAACGCAAACAGAGGAACTGACGGTATGGAAAACAATCAAAATAACCTGGTATCTATATTCATTCCCGCATACAACGAAGAAGGGAACATTCCTGCTTTGTTTGAAAAGATCAGCAGAATAGCTGAAAGTGATCATTCTCACAGTTACGAACTGATAATCGTTAACGACGGTTCGACGGATAATACTGCCGGAAAGATCGAAGAAGGAAAAGGGAAATATGATTTTATCAGATCATTTTCGCATAAGAAAAACATGGGGCTGACAGAGGCCATGAGGACAGGATTTCCAGAGTGCAGAGGTGAATTTGTTCTGTTCCTTCCCGGAGATCTGGAATGTGATCCTGAAGAGGATGTTCCACTGCTTCTGGAGAAACTTGAAGAAGGATATGACCTTGTAACAGGATGGAGGCAGGGCAGGAACGACGGCAAGATGCTGGCTTCAAAAATATACAATGTCGTTTCGAGAAACCTATTCGATGTAAAAGTCCACGACATGAACTGGATCAAAGGTTTCAGAAGATGCGTTCTGGATGATCTTGAGTTAAGGTCTGACTGGCACAGGTTCATAGTGATGATGGCGGCGAACAAAGGCTACAGGATAGGTGAAGTTAAAACTAAATGGCACCCGAGAAGGCACGGAAAGTCCAAGTTCGGACTGATGCGGTTCCCAATATCTTTGATCGATGTTCTGGTAGTAAAATTCAATATGGTGTTCGGCTCAAAACCTATGCAGTTCTTTTCTTTGATGGGAACATTAGCCATGACAGCAGGTGTGCTCGGACTCATTTTTCTGGCAATATATTATTTTACGACTCAAACTCAGATAAGACCGCTCTTTACTTTATTCACTACACTGATAATCGCGGGAGTTCAGCTTTTCGTCACAGGTTTTATCGCCGAACTGGTCGTTTCTCTAAGATCGGAAGTCGAGAATCTTAAAAGCAGGATAGAAAAAAGTAAAAATGACGGAAAATGATCCCAAAATACTAATTCTGACCCACTGCTTTCCGTTAGATCCGTCGGATATACCCGGAAATTTCATATATGACCTTTGTATAGTCTTAAAACAACTCGGAGTTAAAGTTACTCTGCTTACCCAGAAAATGGAGGGTGAGAGGGATAGTGATTTTCTTGAAAGGTCGGGAGCGGAAATTGTTTATTTCGACTGGAAAGGCGGATCTGAAAGATTTTCGGATATCAAGCTGGGATCGTTTAAGAACATATCTTCTGTACTTTCGCTGATCCTGAAAGGAAGGAAAAAGTTCAGAGAGCTGATGAAAGACAATGATTTCGATCTTATACTTAACTGCTGGATAGTTCCTTCAGGTACCTGGAGTTACGGCTCTAAGGCAAAATCTAAAACGGCCGTATGGGCTTTAGGGTCCGATGTGAGCGTGTACAGTAAAAAAACTTTGTTCAAGTTCATACTGAAAAAAATCCTTACAAGATCTGACATGGTATTTACGAACAGCCTTCACAACTCCGGTGAGATAAAGAAAATATTTAACGCAAAAAGTTCGATCCTTTACACAGGCAGAAAGCTTCCTCCCTCATCAGTCGTTTACAAAGCTGAACAGAAGCTGAAGCTCGCCTTTGTCGGCAGGCTGGAAAAGATCAAAGGACCCGACCTGCTGATCTCCGCGCTCATTTTATCAAAGATAAGCGATTTTGAGCTTAAGGTCGTGGGTGACGGAAGTATGAGAGCCGAACTGGAGAGCGCTGTCGAAAGCAACGGACTTTCAGGTAAAGTGATTTTTCTGGGAATGAAGAATGCTTCTGAGATATCGGATGTTCTTTCAGGATCTGACTATCTTGTTATAAGCTCAAGAAGCGAAAGCATGCCGGTCGTTTTCTGGGAAGCCATGCAGACCCTTACGCCGGTGATCTCGACGGATGCGGGAGATATCAAGCATTACTGTGAACAGTTCAATGTGGGCAGAGTGTGCGGACCCGACGAAAAGTCTCTCTCCGATCTGCTGACTTTCGTGAACGACTTCAGGCCACTAAGGCCGATCCTGTCTGAGAATACAAAAAAGGCCGCAGGAACAGGAAATATACAGAACTCCGCCGAAATACTGAAAAATCTGTGTAAAAATATTGACAAAGTTCAGTAAAGTGAATATATTTGGATGAGGCAAATCGGCAATAGAGCAACATTTGGAGAACGGAATTGGATTTGGTTAAGGAAAGACTTTACTACACGATAGGCGAAGTTTCATCTATACTCGGGCTCAATCCTTCAACTATAAGGTATTGGGAAAAGTATTTTTCTGTACTCAAACCGTCAAAGAGGACAGGAACATCAAAAAGAAAATTCGATCTTAACGACATTCAGACGCTTTTCCGGATAAGAACAATACTTAAAGACGAAAAAAGATCGATAAAGAAGGCTCAGGCGATCCTTGCGAACTGGAAACCCGATATGAACCCCGAAGATTTTATAAGAACAGTCAATGAATCCAAACGCCCCAAACTGGTATTGAACGCAGGTAAATTCGACCGGATAAAAAAGATCATTTCGGAAATAAGAACTCACCTCGGAACTATACAATAAATGCTTTCATCGAATAACAGAGACAAACTTATCTCTCTTCTTGAGCATAAGAATTATCAGACCGCCGGCGATTCTTTTGTTATTTTTCCAGACGACACAGATACTCTGGCAAGGATAATCAAGACCGCCAACAGGTTCGGGATAAAAATAGTCGTGATCGGCAGCGGATCGACTTTTGACGAATCGTTCAGGCACTCGGAAAATTCGGTCTTTCTCTCCACGCAGAGGCTGAATTCGGTATTATATGTTGATAAAACGAATATGTTCGCCGAGTTCCAGACGGGCTGTATATGGAAAACAGAGTTCGGCAAGCTGGAGTCTGAAGGCATAACTTTTCCTTTAAACATCGGCAGTATGGACGATAAAAGAACTTTCGGCGGAATATTTTCATCTCTGAAGAATGACAGCTGCATCACAAATTTTTTTACGGGGATCGAATTTATTACTGCTGACGGTACTCTGATAAGATACGGTTCGAGAACACTCAAGAATGTTGCGGGTTACGATCTGATAAAGTTCATGGCGGGAAGCACGGGAAAGTTCGGAGTGATCACTTCATTAACTCTCAGGCTGTTCCCGTCGGAAGACGGAAGTTGTAAAACTGTTGAAATAAAGGATATATCGGCTCAAGACCACAGAATTCCGGAAGGCAGGATATACAAAAATCTGATACTGGAACTCGATCCGAACGGTGTTTTTCAAATAGGCTAAAAATTACAATTAAATTGCAAAAAATATTTTTTTTTGATTGACTTATCCGGATTTGTGTGATAAATTATCTGGGGTACATTTGTCGCTAATGAAGAAATATTCTAGAGCTTATAACCAAATTTAACGGAGGAAATCTTATGAAAAAATTGATGACGTGGCTTGTGGTTGTTTTTGCGGCAGGATTGTTTGCTTTCAATTCTCTGCCCGCAGATGATGTACAGGCAAAACCTGGAGCTAAAGGATGGGTTTACTATGACGGTACACCTACCTACACCTATAAAGTAGCTGCAGAAAGAGCAGTTTATTTTGATGCATGGGATTTCGGACTAGAGTATCCTGTTGAACTGCAGCAAATCCAGTGGTATGTTTATGCTACCGGTGTGAATTATAGCTATAAGGTCTATGCCAAAGACGGTTCGACTCTTCTTTACACTTCGCCTGATATTGTTTCAGCACAGGGTTGGCAGGTGACAGCGATAGATCCGGTAATCTTATCGGATGACTTCTGGATCGCTTTAGTTCCTCAGCCTGACGGAACCCCCACAACTATTCATGACGGTGGTGACGGTGTCTTTGGACATAGCTTTTCCGGATCAGCCGGCAGCTGGACACCTCTATTCGGCGGAGGCTATAATCATTCCATGGCTGCCGATATTGTGCATTATACTGGCGCTGACCTTTACCCGCCGGTTGCAAGAGGAGTATTAGGTAACAATGCATTCATGGATACAGATGCTGTTCTTACAGTTAACATCATCGATCAGAGCGCTATTGTTGAGCCGGTAGTTGGAGAATACAGCTTTGACGGAACGAACTGGACTTCCTTTAACCTTAGTGCGGCTAAAGCTGTAAGTGTTTATACCGGTACAATTCCTGCTCAGGCTGACGGAACTACAGGTACAGTAAGATTTAACATGGAAGACGCTCTCGGTTACACTTCAGTATCCGATGAGTTCACGATAACTTGGTCAGTGGACAACCCGATACTTTCTGAAGGATTTGAATCCGTTTTTCCGCCCGTCGGATGGTCAACAAATTATGTTGGAGCCGGATTCATTCAGGTTGATGATTCAGATCCTGTGATCGATCAGGTTCATTCAGGTAATTACTCAGCAGCTCATTTGGATGATCAGGGAACTCAGGACGACTGGCTAATAGCTCCGCTTGTCTCAATTCCTGCAACAAACTCTTCAACTCTGACCTTCTGGCAGAATGGTTACTGGCTGAACTATGTGGTCGATGGATATCACGAAGTTGCAGTTTCTACAGATATGACAACTTGGGATGTGATTTATACAGGTCATCCTCCTGTAGGAAATGTTGTTGGTAATGTCTGGGAAAAACTCTATCTCAGCCTCAGCGCATACCTCGGACAGGATATTTATATAGGGTTCCGCTATGTTGGAGATTGGGAAGACCAGTGGTTCATTGACGATGTAGCTGTAATGTATGATTACGAAGGACCGACTGTGGTTGATCTTGTAGGTAATGAAGCGCTTTACCCTACAGTTGGC
>JAQVNT010000060.1 GCA_028702975.1 Candidatus Delongbacteria bacterium | reverse complement strand
ATGCAGCAGTAATTCGAAATTTTTACTTTCAAGCATCCCGGTCACCCTTTCTTTTATCTTCTCGTTGGAGGAAGTGCCATCCTTATATATTCTGACTGCTTTGAGTGCCTCTGAGCGTACTTCCCAATAACTGTCACCGAGAGCAAAGAACAGATCGCTTTCAACAGTTTCCGTATATGACCCGATCTTGCTGTAGGCTGTAATTATATTCCTTCTGATGAAACCTTTTTTCTCATCCCTGAGTATTCTGCTGAGCAGAGGGATCTTCGATCCGTCCCTTAAAATACCGCATATTTTTACGGCATTATTCCTTATATTCCAGTTCGCAGAAACAAGGTAGTGGCTAGACCTGTAGGAAATATACTCATAGTATTCAGAACTCTTTATTTGCTCGGCTGAAAGTTTCTGCAGAGCATTTAAAATCGAAAATGAATTTTTATCCGCGAAAGGATTTTTCTGAACCGGAGTCTCAGCTGCTGACCTGAGCATCTTTCCTTCCCTTACACTTTTTATAAAATCGTATATCTCATCGTTCGCGTTCTTAATCACAGAATTAACTGCTTTCTTTGACATTCTAGTCAAATATGAACAATTGTCCATATAATGCTTAATTCTGTCAGAAAGTATTCTGCCTTCTACTTTGATCAGCAGCTTTTCCCCTTCAGGCATTACTTCCTCATAAATTATATCTGCTGCGCCTGAATTCTTCATGCTTATGGCGTTCATTACCTGATGATCACCGGAAAGATTAGCTTTAGGGATTATGAGCGAAGGAGTTCCGCATACAGCTATCTCGTTTATCGTGCCTCCGCCCCTGGTTATTATCAGATCCGCCGCAAAATAGTAATCCTTGATATTTTCAGCATAGTCCAGCCTTTTATAGAAACCAAGTTCACTTTCTTTCAGGCTGTTCTTTTCAAGTCTTTTTATCGTATCAAGTATGCCGTTGTATTCGCCTGTTCCTCTTCCAGTAACATGGAAGATAAGCAGGTCTTTCGTCCCTTTCAGATATAAAAGGCTGTCGGCTACTGCTCTGTTTATTGTGCGCGCTCCCTGCGACCCGCCTACTGCGAAAACTACGAATTTTCCCGGTTCTATCCCGAGCTTCTGCCTCGACTCATCCTTAGATCCGTTAAAGAACTCTTCCCTTACCGGATATCCGACGAACTTTCCGTTGACGGGAAAATCCTTGAGAGAGATCATGTATGACACGCCGACCCCGTCGCACATCGGTCCCGCGAATTTCACGAGCTTTCCGGCTTCCGCATTAGCTTCGTGCAGGAACATTTTCGTCTTAGACAGTTTTAGCTTTCTTAATATGTGCCCTGCGAAGATAGGCGGAGCTGAAACGAATCCTCCCGAACCTATTATCATATCGGGTTTATATGCTAAAACTATAAAAATGCTCTTCAGTGTTCCTGCGAAGACCGAAAGCGCGAACTTTATCATCGAAAAGCTGAGTTTTCTGCCCGGCATACCCGTCGAACGGATAAATTTCATTTTATAACCTTTAGCCGGTACGATCTTCGCTTCTATATGATCTTTCGTGCCGAGATACAAGAATTCCGCATCAGGCTCGTTCTTCTTTATCTGCTCGGCGATCGCCAGTGCGGGATACACATGTCCGCCCGTTCCCCCGCCTGTAAGAATATATTTCAAATTAAATACCCTCCGGATAATAAAATATATTTACAGAATTTACGAAAAAAGTGCGGGCTTGTCAAAGAGTATTAAATTGAACTTACTTTTTCGCAATAATATTTTTTCTAAGCCTTAAGCAGCTCCAGATTCTTTTCGAGCATTTTTCCCTGCATGAGTTCGGCCAGAGCTTCTGAGACTATTGCAGTATCTACACCCGGGATCCACTCAAGCTCGATCATCTTCTTTATAAGCACGATATTCTGCATTCTCGGGTCAGAAAGTTCTTCTTCGAAAACCCGTACGGATTCTCCGTTCTTAGCCTTAACTGTGGCCTCAAGTTCTTCGTGTGTAGGATATTTGAACTTTCCGAGCCTGTTGCCTATTGTCTGATATTCCGCGTCATAATATATCACTTTCCCGCCTTCATCGAGCATTTCGGACGCCGCTCTCGCTCCTTCGAGTCTCTCCAAAGCTATTACGATATTTGCTTTTCCCGATGGGATAAGAGGTGTGTGGATCTTTTTTCCGATCCTGAGGTGAGATACGACCGTTCCTCCTCTCTGTGCGAGACCGTGAGTGTCAACTCCTTTTACATCGTAACCGGCCTTATGGCAGGCTCTGAGCATCACTTCTGCCAGCAGTCCTATTCCCTGACCGCCGACACCGCACATATATATATTCAGGTCTTTCATTATTTTGCCTCCTTCTTAAAATCTATCGCGCTTACCGGGCAGGTCGGTCTGCATGAACCGTCCCCAATGCAAAGGTCTTCATTGACAGTGATACTACCGTCTTCGTTCTTCACGAATGAAGGACATCCAAAGTCCTCTATGCATGTAAGGTGTCTTTCGCACTTACTCTGATCTATCTCAACATGTTTTTGAACGAATCCTTCTTTTCTTCTCTGCTGCTTCATGAATTTGAGCATGCACGGGTGGCTGGCAATTACGACAGAAAAGCCCTTGTGATCGAGTGATTCCTTAATATATTCAGTGAGTTTTTTCTGCTGATAAGTATCTATCCTTCTGATGAACTTGACGCCGAATGATTCGAGAACCTTATCTATTGAGATCTTCTCTCCGATCTCACCTGTTCCCGCATGAGGCTGATGACCGGTCATGGCGGTCGTCCCGTTCTCCATAACGACCAGTGTGAAGTCGTGATCGTAAAGCACCGCGTTGATGATAGCGGGAAGGCCGGCGTGAAAAAATGTAGAGTCGCCGATAAAAGCTAAGACTTTGCGCTTTTCGTTGCCTATGGTAAGCCCCGCGGCTGTTCCGTTCGAGTGACCCATCGAAAGAAGCATTTCACCCATGTTGTACGGTTCGAAAAATCCCAGCGAGTGGCAGCCGATATCGCCGACGGTGATCGTACCGTCAGGCAGTGCCTGCTTGATCGCGTGGAAAGCGGATCTGTGGCCGCATCCCGGGCACATCTGGGGTATCCTCGGATTTGCGAATGGTTGAGTTACAGGCTTAATTCCGCTTTCGAACACCTCCGGCCAGTGGCCGGTCATGATGTCCCATGTCCGGTCTGAGGTCAATTCACCCATTATGTCATCATGAGTTTTTCTGGTTAATATCCTGCACTTTATGTCCCTGTCGAAAGCGAGTGCCTTGATCTCGTACTCCATTATCCTGTCAAGCTCCTCGATTATTATAACTTCGTCTTTGTCCTTAAGGTAGCCGGCTATCATTTCTTCGGGCATGGGGTAACTGAAATTTATTTGCAAGAGATCTACCGGTTTTCCGGCTTTGTCGAGATTTTCCATTACGGAAAGTGCAGGCATTGATGACGATATGATTCCGAGCTTTTTTCCGTTAATTTCTTTGCATCCGAACGGCGAGTAGATATTATTGAAAGGTGATCTTTCCGACTCTTTTCTTATCAGATCAAGTTTTTCCATGGCTTTTTTCTTGAGAGGAAAAACTGTTTTTGTTATAGGCAGATAAGGCCCGTTATTGACATCGAATTCAGCCTTATAGCCATTACTCTCCCCTATTGCGCCGAAGCTGATAAGCTCTTTAGCATGGCAGACATGGGTGGTAAGCCTTAGAATGATCGGCATCTGATGCTTTTTAGACAATTTTGCGGCCTCGAGGAACATTTTATAGGCTTCCGTCGGGGTGGCGGGTTCCATGACCGGAATGTATGACATTCTGGCAAAGTGGCGGTTGTCCTGCTCGTTCTGGCTTGAATTGGCACCCGGGTCGTCGCCGAGTATCACGACAAGTCCGCCGGTCAGGTTCATCAGCCCGAGCTGAACGAGCGAATCTGCGGCAACATTGAGCCCGACCGACTTGAAGAATACAACGGACATGTTGCCGTTGATGCTCGAGCCAAAGGCTACTTCGGTCGCCACTTTCTCGTTCGTCGCCCACTCGAAATGATAATCTCTCATATCTTGAGGAACGCTGTTCAAAGCCTCGGCTATCTCCGGTGTGGGCGACCCGGGGTAACTCGTTATAACTTTAACACCCGCTTCGAGCATTGCTCTGGCCACTGCATGGTTGCCCATGAGCAGACCCTTCCACTGCTCTTTATCTGTAAGCTGTTCGTAAAATTTTTTCATACTCTCTCCTTTTCAGGTTATAAAAAAAGGGCAAAAAAAATTGCCCTTATATCAAAAATCCTATCTTCGTACTTTGAAGGTTTCCCATTCCTGATTGAGTATATTTATATCCGTTTTTGTCTTATTATATTTACCGTCGCTCCTGATGCTTATCATCTCGCCTTTTACGATCGATATCCACTCTGAAAGAGTAACTTCATACGGCCCAGGGATCTGCTTTGGAGCCAGAGACTGCCTTGGTGCAAGGCTGCCGGTCTCTTCTTTTTTAGGTTCGATCTTTAATTCAGCTTTCTTTTCTTTCTCAAGATCGACATTCACCTGTCCGTCAAGGACTGAGATCTCCGTAAGGCTTCCGTCCGCATTCATTTTATAATTTGTACCGATCACAGCTGCAACTGCGATGGGCGATCTTACATTAAAATCTTTTTTATCTGTACCTGTCTTGTTCACATTTGTCCATGATTCGCCGGAAACGAGATAACCGCTGAAGGCAATGTTGCCCTCGGTCTGTTCGTACTTATCGATAATGTATTTTGTTTTTTCATTCAGTCTGATCAGACTTCCGTCCGACAACTTTATCTCGCATCTTGATTCAACACCTGTGATCAGGGTATCTTTTTCAAATACCTTATCCTCTTCGTCAATATCTCCGCTTTTAGCCTTATTCCTGACCGTGAGTTCCCCCAATCTGAAATCTATCTCTCCCACCTCTTTCAAATCCGCTAGTACAGCTGGTTTAACATCGGATTTTTTTTCAGCAGTTTTTTTCAGCGCAGGCTCAGATTTCGGCGTATCAGTTTTCTGAGCTATAACGGCCGGTTTTTCATCTGCTTTCTGCTTCTTTATTTCTTCAACATTAAGTTCAGGAGCTCCGCTTGCAGCGAATATAAATATCTGAAGCGACAAAAGAACCATTATGATCCTGCCCATACTTCCCCCTCATTTTGATTGATGTTTGAACATCTCCTCTACCCTGTCGAGTATGTATCCGGCTATGTCTTTTTTGTCCATTGCCGGCAGTTGTTCTTTCTTATCTGAAGTTATTATGGTGATCTTATTGAAGTCAGATCCGAATGCCGGATTATCTGAAGATGTTTCGTTCAGAATTATCATATCAAGGTTCTTCTCTTTCATTTTCTTAATTGCGTTCTTATATCCGTTATCTGTCTCCAGCGCGAAACCGATGAGTATCTGACCTTTTCTCTTGATTCTGCCAAGCTCTTTGAGAATATCTTTTGTCTTGTTGAGCTTCAATTCGAAACTGTCTCCGCTCTTCTTAATCTTTGAATCCGACTTTTCGGGAGCGTAATCAGCTACCGCGGCGGACATTATCACGCAGTCTGCTTTTTTGAATTCCTTCATTACTGCTTTATACATATCATCTGCCGATACCGTATCGATCCTTCTGATGTGCGAATTGCAGATCTGTTCGGTCGTACCTGTAACCAGAACTGTCCCGGCGCCTCTGTACGAAGCCTCTTCCGCTATTCTGAACCCTGTTTTGCCGCTTGAGAAATTCGAAATATACCTGACCGGATCCAAAAGTTCTGTCGTTCTGCCTGCCGATACAAGTATTCTTTTCCCTTTCAGAGAATCTGTATTGTTGAGGTAGTAAAGACTCTCCTTATAAATGTCTTCAGGTTCCGCCATCCTTCCTTTAGCCTTGTATCCGCAGGCAAGGTCTCCTGACTCCGGCTCAAAAAATATCACGCCCTGACCCTTAAGCGTTTCAATGTTCCTCTGAACTGCAGGATTAAAATACATCTTGTCGTTCATCGCGGGACAGACAATCAGCGTCTTGTTATACGCGAGCAGGGCTGTGCTTAAGGCGTCGTCTGCGATACCGTTAGCAATTTTACCTATTATGTTCGCCGTAGCCGGAGCAACGATGAAAATATCGGCCCAGTCCGTAATCGAGATGTGCTCGGTTGACCACTCATTTGTACTGCCGAAAGTGTCGGAATAAACCTGTTCGCCGGATAAAGTTCTTAGCGTTGTCTCCGTTATGAACTCAAGCCCGTTCTTAGTTATAACTACCTTTACATTATGACCCGCTTTCCTGAAATATCTTATAAGATAGCAGGTCTTGTACGCGGCGATACCTCCGGTAACTCCTATGAGCACATTCTTAGTCTTCAAGCTTTGTGATATCCTCATATTCCCATTCAAGTTCATCATTCAGCATATTGTTCATGCATAGCCTGATAGCTTTTGGAAATACAGGCAGATCGTCAACATTTATGTCAGCGACGAATTCTTTATTGTATTCCTTTTCTGTCCTGTCGTCCATCATCGCGTTCCTGACCTTCTCGAACTCTCTCGCGTTCCTTCTTTCGATCTGTCTCATTCTCTGGCCGAGGATCATAACAGCCTCGTAAATGTTAGTTTCCTCTTCGAACTGCTCCTGACTGACTTTTCTGTCGTCCCTGTCATTGATGATATCTTGATTCTTGTCCATTTTTTACCTTTCTATTTTAGTTTATAATTTTCTCTTTCCGCAAAACTATTTTTAGCTGTGCGTAAGCATCATCCAGAAGATCATTCTCTATATTATACGAATATTCTTTCATTTTTGCTATTTCTATTTTAGCGAATTTAAGACGTTTCTTTATGGTTTCTTCCGAGTCCGTACCCCTTAGTTCGAGCCTTTTTCTTAGTACTTCAAGAGATGGCGGATAGATGAATATCATGACCGAATCGTCCGGATAAGCCTCTTTTATAGCAAGTCCACCCTGAACATCCACATCGAAGATTACATTTTTCCCGCCGTTTATCGAGTCTTCTACGAATCTTTTAAGCGTACCGTAGCTGTTACCGTAGACTGTTTTATGTTCAACGAATTCGTCTTTCTTCACTTTTTCTTCGAACTCTTCTCTGGTAAGAAAAAAATACTCCACTCCGTCAGCTTCTTTACCTCTTGGAGCCCTCGTCGTTGCCGAAATAGAGAATACGAAATCAGTATATTCTTCTTTAAGCATATTTATCAAAGTAGTTTTACCTGAACCTGAAGGCGCGGAAATAACTATAAGCTTACCTTTATTCGGCATTCTGGACCTGTTCTCTTATGGTTTCAATTATATCTTTCATTTTTACTGAGAGATGCGAAATGTCGGTCAGGTTCGTCTTTGCGGAGATCGTGCTTGCCTCCCTGTGCATTTCCTGCGCGAGGTTATTCAGTATCTTACCCGGGGCATCTTCTGCTTCCAGCGTACCGGTAAACAGGTCTATGTGCGAAAAAAGCCTTGTAACCTCTTCAGATATATCGACTTTGTCGCTTATCAGTACGAGCTCCTGCTCAAGCCTCTCTTTATTCAGGCTTTCCAGATCGGTCATAGACTTAAGCCTGCCCAGAAGTTTTTCATACTGCGCCTTAGCTGCGCCTTTTGACAGTTCATGTGTTCTGGAAACTATTTCTTTTAATTCGCCGGCTTTTTTCATCATATCTTCATAAATGTTCGCGCCTTCTTTAACCCTGTAATCGATCATTGATTCAACAGCTTCAGTGAAACATCTTGTAACTTCATCCTCAGTTTCGCCGCTCAGACTGCTCTCCTTCACATCGAATATCTCGGGGAATCTTAAAAGAGTATCAAGCCCGATCTCATTATTTATACCAAGATCTTTAGTCAGAGTTTCCAGCGCTTCCTTATAAGCTTTGGCGGTTTCAAGATCAATTCTCTTGATTTTACTGCCCCGCGCAGGGATAAGACTCACAAACACCGTAACGCTGCCTCTGTCTATCTTCGTTTTGATCAGTTCTCTAAGTTTAAGTTCCAATTCATTCAGGATTGCAGGCATTCTGAAATTAAGGTCTAAGAACCTGTGATTTACACTTTTTATCTCAACGGATACTTCATAATCCGGGCATGAACCCGTGCTTTTACCATAACCTGTCATTGATCTTAACAAATATTTCCTCCGCTCAGTTAATTTTTCCATTCTCGATGACAGCACTGCCGCGGGGCTTTTTCACCTCGTACGAACCGAAACTGTCATCCGTGACAAACCCTTCGCCGTATAGAGTATCCCTTCCGTCTCTGACCATCATGACATCCGAATCGCTGAATATTCTGGCTTCTTTTCTATTCCATATAAGGGTGTCGGTGTAGAGCACATAGCCTTTTTCCGAACTGAATACAACATTGTCCCAGGCTGAGAATAGCTCCGTCAGGTCGTTTATATTGCCCCTTTCGCTTACTAGTCTGCCTGATCTTAATCCGTTCTTATAAAAATCTATCCTGAGTCCCGAATCAATTCTGTTCTCCGAATATCTCGAATTAGCCACATTACCCCTTTCTACATAGCCCCCGAAGAACTTGGCCTTCAGCTCGTTTTCGTTCGTGATGTTAACCTCCATGTTACAGACCATGTTGTCTGAGACCGGACCGGTATTTTGAGAAACGGTCTTT
>JAQVNT010000059.1 GCA_028702975.1 Candidatus Delongbacteria bacterium | reverse complement strand
GACCTACCGCGAAAAATATAAGGAATTCCTCAAAATAGATTTCCCGAGAGTGCCGTATCCAAAGGATAAAGAGACCTTTTGGAAGCTGGTCAGGCTCGGTGGCGAGTTAAGGCAGATCCACCTGCTCGAAAGCCCCGCAGTTGAAAAATACATCACAAAATATCCCGCTGACGGTGACAATGTTGTGAATAAGATCAAATATCAGGACGGTAAAGTTTACATCAACGATACGCAGCATTTTGCTAATGTTACCGAAGTAGCGTGGAATTTCTATATCGGCGGATATCAACCCGCCCAGAAATGGCTAAAAGACCGCAAAGGACGCAAACTGGAATTCGACGACATTCTGCATTATCAGAAGATCATCGTCGCGCTCACCGAGACGGACAGGATCATGAAGGAAGTGGATAAAGTGGAGGTGGAGTAGGATGGGTAAGATTTATAAAAATGTGCTAAATTCCTCACTGTCGGTTATGAACATAGTATTAATCGTGTATGTAATATATATTATGAATGATATGACGAATTAACATTAATTATAACAAGTATTCATACAGGTAAGTAAGCTGCCGAGTAGGCATAAACACAATATGTTGTATGTGGGAAAACACTAAACCACAATATGTTGTGTTTTTTCTTGTTTTGGGAGTTGAATTTTATTATATTTAAGATGTGTTATTGAAATAGAACAGGACTACAGCATTTTGTGTCTACATGACAGATAACCTTGAAACGGCACGAGGTAATATCTGTCTCAAGTAGATTCGGCTAAACCGAAAATCCTTAAATAGGAGATCCCAATGGCAAAGACCAATAACGGGAACAAAATAGTACATGTACCTGCTCACACCAGAAATTCTGGCGAGAGGAAAGTTAGAGTGCCTGAGCACTATCGTTCAACACCTAACAAACCTTCAAAAAAGTAATTTGTGTGAGTTACTGTAGTCCTGTAATATATTTAGAAAATTGTAAAATAATTCAAGGAGAGCAAAAAAGATGAAACTGACAATGGATGATTTTTTAAAGGATATCAAAATAAAGTGTTTAGAATGTGGTAACATAGAAAAGAGAGACTTAACAAGTAATAGACATATTTTTATGTGTTCAAAGTGTAATTCTCGTCACATAATAACGCATCAAAAAGGTGAAATTATAATTGAACTTGAAAATCACAAAATTTTAAATTGAGGAATATTATTTGGATAATTATAAAACAAAAAGCACTTCTCCCAATTCAGCGATACTGCCAGATCCAATTGTTATTGAGGCTACAGGGAATACAAGGAAAGTTCTTTGTGTAGATTTGAACGATAAAAAAAGAGATATCGGAGAAACAGTAGGTATTACAATAGTTCATCAAAGGAAAAAGGGGAATGATGAATGGGAAGATGTTAAATCAATGCCATTAAGTTCTTTAAAAGGCGGAGAAGGAGTCCGAATTGACCTTAATAGCCATAATACAAGAGTAGTTTACGACCATCTTTCAAAGTTATACGCGCTTGTTAAAGAAAAAGGAATTGAGTTTGGAACAAAAGATTTTACTGTAGCTGAAGCGAATGAAATTATAAAAATTAACAGCAGCAGGAAAACAATTATTGAAGGATTGATATCAGGGAATTATACAGAAGAAGTTTGGCAAGAACTCAACGACAGAAATCCTGATTTAGCTACGAAATTTTCTTTAGCAAGAATACAAATTGATAGAAAAAAAGCCTTAGATATTTTTAAAGAAAATCTTGAAAGAGACAATGGAGACGAAGCCTTTTGGCAGGACTTCTTCAAGGCAAACACATGGATATTTGGGTATGGCTTAAATTATCAATTTTTAGACTTACTCAAAGATCAACCAGATTATGGAGGCAAGAATTATACAGGTAAAGGCAGCCAAAAGGGTGATAGTCTAATGAATACCTACGGTGATTCAAAATTTACAGTACTTGTTGAGATTAAAACACCGGCTACCAAATTGTTGTCTTATAACAAATTAGGCAATCCGAAAATATATAGAAACGATTCATGGCTTTTAAGTGCTGATCTTCTAGGCGCAATTTCACAAATTCAAGTGAATAGCAGAACTTGGGCTTTGAACTCACAAAATGCTGAAAACATTAGAGATTTAGAGAAAAAAAGTATTTTTACTATTGAACCTAAAGGTATTCTTGTTATTGGCAATCTAGAAGAAGTTAGTAGAAATGAAAGCATTGCAAGTTGCTTTGCAAGCTTTAGGAGAAATACAATGAATCCAGAAATAATTACCTACGATGAGCTTTATGAAAGAGCTAGATTTATAATTGAAAAAGGGAATTAAAGAATGAGAAATTTTTTTATTGCTATAATTTGTTTGTTTGCCGCAGTTATAGCTGAAGATTTAAGGGATTTTAACACAAAAGTAATGAACTCGACATTTAAGATTCAAGGCGAAGACGGCTATATTGGAACTGCATTTCTTGTAGGGGTACCTTTGGAATCTAATCCTGAAATGTATTATTTCACTATTGTTACAGCTAGACATGTTTTTGATGGCATAAAAACAGATTACGCAGTTTTGTATCTCAGAGAAAAAAGAGGTGATGTATTTTATAAGCGAACGCATCGTATTCAAATAAGAAATAATGGAAAAAATCTTTATTACTCGCATCCAACAGAAGATGTTGCAGTTATCAATATTCCTTATCCTGCAGATATTAAAACAGACATGTTATTCACGGATGTTTTTGCTACTGACAAACTTATTGAGGCTGCTGCAATCAATCCTGGGGATGAAGTTTTTACTTATGGGTATCCTCTTGGATTCGAATATAATAACGCAGGATTCCCCTTGTTGAGAAGCGGTAGGATAGCATCTTATCCGATTATACCGAGCGATGTTTATAAAACATTTTTTCTAGATATTGAAATATTTCAAGGCAATAGTGGCGGGCCCGTTGTTTTCTCTCAAGACTCTCGCATCAAGAAGAAATTCATAGATTTGACAGAGTATAATTTTATAATGGGATTGGTAAGCGAAGAGACTTTTCAACAAGAACATATAATTTCAATGTATGAAGAAAAAATTGTTAAAACGAAGCTATCAGTAGCTACAATAGTCCAATCTAGGTTTATATTAGAAACAATCGAAATAATGAAAGCGGAACTGAAGTAATTATGCTTGAGAAAGCAATTTCATTATTGACTCTTACCGGTTTTGTTTATGGTTTTTTCAAATTTATAAAACCCCGCATGAAAATGAGTAAGTTGAAAAGGTTCGGTGAGCTTGTTGTGGGATGGTTCGACTTTATTGACAAGAGTAATATTGATGATGTTAATGTTTTTGAGCTGAATAATCTTGAGAATAAGATTTCGTCTTATATTGAAGATCACGGGATCGGGGATGATTTTATGAAATTCGATGAGAGATTCCGAAGAAAGTTTGTGAAATTTTGTACTTTGAGTGCGGATAGTTATTCAGATGCGGAGTACGAGAGATTTTCACGATTGCCGGCAAAGGGTCTGACTGTACGGGAATTTTGGCTTTCTATTATGGGTGAGTTCATGAAGTTCAGGAAAGGATATAAAGAAGGCAGCCCGGATGTGAATTATGCCGATGTTGAAATGAGAGTAAAAGCACTTAAGATGTATTTTGGTTTAAAGGTAGAGTAAGTTTAATTTTTCATTCCTGTTAGATAATTTGAAAAAATATTGAAAAATCTTTTTGCCGTGTCACGATTTGACACGCCTCCTGTTTTATATTGCCTTAAATTATTGCGGGAGCGCGTATGTCAAAGAGTGAAATTGTTAAGTTTGAAGAGAGTATCAGGGATAGGATTTATTCGATCCGGGGTTTCCAGGTGATGCTGGATTCTGATTTGGCGGAATTGTATGGTGTTGAGACGAAAAGGCTGAATGAGGCAGTCAAGAGAAACAAAGAAAGGTTTCCTGAAAATTTCTGTTTTAAGCTTAAATATTCGGAAGATGCAGAACAAAGGTCGCAAATTGCGACCTTTAAAAAGCGTGAACCAAAATATAAACCCTATGCATTCACCGAACAGGGAGTTGCGATGCTGGCAGGAGTATTAAAAAGTGAAACTGCCGTTAAAATAAGCATTATGATTATAGAAGCTTTCGTAGCTATGCGTAAATTCATTCAGGCGAACGGACAGATATTTCAAAGGCTCGATAGAGTGGAGATAAAGCTGCTTGAGAACGATCAAAAGTTCGAGAAAGTGTTCGATGCTTTGGAAAGTAAGGACCGAATTCCTGATCAGGGAATATTCTTTGAAGGACAGGTATTCGATGCGTATAATTTCGTGTCCGATCTGTTCAGGAGAGCGGAAAAGTCCATCGTAATCGTAGATAATTATGTTGACGATACGGTACTGCTTCATCTGACGAAAATAAAGAAGGGTGTACAGGTTAAGATAGTGACTAAATCAATTTCGGATCAGTTTAGGCTTGATATAAAGAAGTTTGAGGAGCAATATTTCCATATTGAAGTCAAAATGTCAAAGAGTATCCACGACAGGTTTATTATTATTGACGGCGAAGTTTTATATCATCTCGGAGCTTCGCTTAAGGACTTGGGTAAGAAGCTGTTCGGGTTCACGAAGATGGATAAGGAGGCGTTGAAGCTGATAGAAGAAATCGGGGAAATTTAATCTGTGGATTATAGAAGGATAATTAGTTAGATTTCAAAAGAAGTTAGTAAAATCGCAGGAGTAAGTATGAGTGACCTGAAAGCAAAAGAATATGTTCAGTTTGAACAGATCAAGCATGTATCTGAAGACGGACAGGAATTTTGGTTCGCAAGAGAGTTGTCAGTGATTCTTGAGTATGTTCAATGGAGAAATTTTGTCAAAGTTCTTGACCGGGCAAAGCTTGCTTGTAAGAATAGCGGTTATAGCATAAATCACCATTTTGCTGAGGTCAGCAAAATGGTAAATGCAGGCGTTGCACCCAAGTCTGTTTCTGATTATAAATTGACAAGATATGCCTGTTACCTGATAGTTCAAAATGGCGACCCGAGAAAAGAAGTGATAGCGATCGGTCAGACTTATTTTGCTATTCAGACAAGACGGCAGGAAGTGGCAGATTATTTTAATGAGCTCGGCGAAGATAACAAACGGCTTGTTATTAGAGGAGATATAAAACAATGGAACCAGATGCTTGCGGAGGCTGCTCATAACGCGGGTGTCATTTCTGATGATGAATTTGCCTCTTTTCAGAATTCGGGCTATATGGGACTTTATGGCGGATTGAAAGTTAAAGATATTCATAAAAAGAAAGGTCTGAAAGGAACTCAAAAGATACTTGATCATATGGGAAGCACTGAATTGATTGCGAACTTGTTTAGAATTTCTCAAACAGAAGAGAAATTAAAAAAAGATAAGACGATGACCGCTGACGCGTCAAATGAAGTTCATTTTATTGTTGGAAAAGAAGTAAGGAACACAATTAAGCGTGTCGGAGGCACAATGCCGGAAGATCTGCCTGTTCCGGAAAAAAGTATAAATGAAATTGAGCGGGAGCAGCTCAAGAAATTAAAAAAGAATCCTAAAAACTTAATGCTGGAAGAATGAAATCGGCTCATTGGTAATGAGCTAATTGAAGCTAAAGAAAGCAATGTGCAAAAAATGCACTTTGGAGATTTTATTTAAAATACTTTGAGAAATCTTTAGGGTAGGTCATCATTTGACACGCCTCCTGTTTTATATTGCCTGAAATTATTGCGGGTGAGCGTATTCAAAGAGTGAATTGGTTAAGTTCGAGGAGAGTATAATGGACAGGATATATTCGATCCGGGGATATCAGGTGATGCTGGACAGGGATCTGGCAGAGCTGTACGGGGTAAAACCCAGAAGATTGAGAGAGCAAGTAAAAAGGAATCATAAAAGATTTCCAGTCGATTTTATGTTTCAGCTTGCGAAAAATGAAATTAGCCTCATGGTGTCGCAAAATGCGATACCTTCTTTTAAACATTTAGGAGGATCAAGTCCATATGTTTTCACAGAACAAGGCGTTGCTGCATTGTCTTCTATTCTTACAAGCGATAAAGCAAGAGAGATCAGCATTAAGATCATGCGTGCTTTCGTTTCTATGCGTAAGTTCGTTCAGGCGAACGGGCAGATATTCCAAAGGCTGGATAGGGTGGAAGTGAAGCTTCTTGAGAATGATCAGAAATTCGAGAAAGTGTTCGTTGCGTTGGAAAGTAAAGACCGCATTCCGGAGCAGGGAATATTCTTTGAAGGTCAGGTTGTCGATGCGTATAAATTCGTTTCCGACCTGTTCAGACGCGCGGAGAAGTCAATTGTTATCGTAGATAGTTATAATCAATTTGCGTTTATTAAAAATACTTCATATAATTCTCTGCTTATCTAAGAAAACAACTTGGAATAAAGGAAAATAATGATGAAGACAGCAACTTTTAGTATCATGTTTTTTTTGGCTGTATTTCTGTTAGCCGGAGATAAACTTTGGATATATGATAATGACGGCTCATTTTCTGAGTATGAAGTCAGTAAAATAGAAAGAATTATATTTACAGATATTAACCAGGGCGACATGATGAGAATAAATCATGCGGATGTTACGAGCACTGAGGACAGTATAGGTTCAGTTGCAATTATCAGATTTTCTGACTGGTACGGTTTTGTTGGAGCGCCTCAGAATGTTACAATAACGGCTGATTCATCTTCTGTAAGTTTGAATTGGGATTTGGTTAATGGAGCTACAGATTATGTAATATTTCGTTCAGATAGCGGTCCCTATACGGGATTTGTCAAAATAGACAGTACTTCTACTAAACCATATCTTGACAACAACATTCTTCAAGGTAAAAAATACTTTTATACAATTAAAGCCAGAAACTCAGAGTTAAAGTAAAGACAGGATTAAATAATGAAAAATGTATGCTTATTGTTACTTTTTACTGCGGCATTGTGCTTTGCGGGAAAACTTATAATTGAATATAACGACGGTACACCCGACCAGGAATTAAATTTTTTCGATATAAGAAGTATCGAATTAATACCTGCCGGTTTTGTTCCGGTACCAACGGGAAGTTTTACAATGGGAGACGGAGATTTCGGATCACCTGCCCATACAGTAAATATAACAAAACCATATTACATTGGAAAATACGAAGTAACACAAAAAGAATGGCAGGATGTAATGGGATATAATCCGTGCTATACTTCATTCGGATTGGGAGATAAATATCCAATTTACAATATAAGCTGGTATGATATTCTTGTTTATTGCAATAATAGAAGTATGAATGAAGGATTAACTCCTTGCTACACAATAAATGGATCAACTGATCCTGTAATTTGGGGCAGCATTCCTGAGCTGTATCCGGACAGCACATGGGAAGCCGTCGTATGTGATTTTAACGCCCGAGGATACAGACTGCCTACTGAAGCTGAATGGGAGTATGCTGAAAGATATAACGGAACCGGTCAATATCCATGGGGAAGCACAACTCCTTATCCTGCTCTAGCTAATTATAATACAGGAAAAACGACTGAAGTCGGAAGCTATCCATTGGGTAACACGCCTTTGGGATTATGCGATATGGCCGGCAATGTTTCTGAATGGGTATGGGACTGGTGGTATGCAACATATCCGAGCACTGCTCAAACTGATCCAACAGGACCCGCCACCGGTACTTATCGTGTCATGAGAGGTTGTTCCTGCGGTTCAACTGCTAGCTGGTGTAATGTTTGTTTACGTGGCTATGGTATGCAATTCAGAAAATGTAGTTACGGCTTCCGACTTGCCAGAACACCATGATATTTCATAAACTTAACTTCATCCTGGTTTATGTACCTTTTTTAGTTATAAATTAAAATCGTATAAAAAAATTGAAAAATATTTATGGCGTGTCACGATTTGACACGCCACCTGTTTTATATTGCCTGAAATTATTGCGGGAACGCGTATGTCGAAAGGCGAATTGGTTAAGTTTGATGAGAGTATTAGGGATAGGATTTATTCGGTCCGGGGATATCAGGTGATGCTGGACAGGGATTTGGCGGAATTGTATGGAGTGGAGACGAAAGTTCTGAATCAGGCTGTCAAGAGGAATATTGAAAGGTTTCCTTCAAATTATTATTTTCAAATGAATATTTCGGAATATGCAAAATGGAAGTCACAAACTGTGACTTCCATTGGAGACAAAATGGGGCTAAGGAAAAGACCTTTTGTCTTCACTGAGCATGGTGTAGCTATGTTGTCAGCCATTCTGAAAAGTAAAATTGCGGTAGATATAAGTATAAAAATTATTGACGCATTCATTGAGATGCGCAAATTCATTCAGTCTAATGCTCAAGTATTTCAAAGACTGGATAGGGTAGAGGTCAAGCTTCTTGAGAATGATCAGAAATTCGAGAAAGTGTTCGTTGCGTTGGAGAGTAAAGACCGAATTCCTGATCAGGGAATATTCTTTGAAGGACAGGTATTCGATGCGTATAAGTTCGTGTCCGATCTGTTCAGGCGCGCGGAGAAGTCCATCGTTATCGTAGATAATTATGTTGATGATACGGTGCTGGTTCATCTGACGAAAATTAAGAAGGGTGTGCAGGTAAGGATTATTACGAAGTCGGTTTCGGATCAGTTCAGGTTAGATTTGAAGAAATTTGAGGATCAATATTTTCATATTGAAGTCAAAGCGTCTAAGAGT
>JAQVNT010000058.1 GCA_028702975.1 Candidatus Delongbacteria bacterium | reverse complement strand
CGGGATATTATACGTAAAAACTGACGGAACAGGAGACGGATCATCTTGGGCTAATGCGCTGCACGGAAATGATCTTCAGCTGGGAATAAACGATAACTCAGTTCAGCAGATATGGATAGCAAAAGGAATTTACAAGCCAACAAGCTTTCCGAACGGCGGTTCGATCGAAAGGCAGAAACATTTTTCTCTAAAACACAATCTAATTCTCTACGGCGGATTTACCGGAACGGAAACAGCTCTTGAGCAGAGAGATTACAAAACTAATAAAACGATCCTGTCCGGTGATATCGGTGCGGAAAATGATTATTATGACAATACATATCATGTTTTTTATCATCTTGATCAGCCTGACATAGACAGTACTTCCGTTATTGACGGAGTAACGATAAGCGACGGCGGCTCTTACAGTATAGCCCGTGCCAACAGCGACAAAGGCGGAGGCATGTATAACGACTATGCTTCACCTACGATCAGAAACTGTGTGTTTGAGAATAATCGGGCAAGGTATGGCGGGGGAATGTATAATTCTTTCAAAACCGACACCGGACGATCGGAGCCTAAGGTTATCAATACGAAGATCTTAAATAATACCGCATCTGTTTCAGGAGGTGGAATTTATGATAACGGTGCTGCACCGTATCTTGAGAACTGTGTGATCTCGGATAACACCGCAGATGTAAGCGGAGGAGGAATATATCATCATTGCGAAGATTATGCTGTGTTCGGAATTCAATCATACACGAAAATCACTCAAACGACTATAGCAGGAAATTCAGCACCGGACGGCAGTGAGATAAAATTCGATATTGATTATTGGAACGCGTTAATTTTGTATAACAGCATTATCTGGGGTTCGTCTATCTCTGGACCAACTGACTGTGTAACTTCCTTTTTCTGCGGAATAACGGAACAGAGCCTTAATGGAGATGGAAATATAATCCTTTCAAATAACAATACCGGAGATATAAATTCACCCTATTTCACCGATCCAGAAAATAATGATTATTCTCTTCTGATCAATTCCGCCTGCAAAGATATGGCTATGTACAGGTATTGTACTGAAACCGATATTTTCGGTACAGCAAGACCGCAAGGGGCGGCTTATGATATGGGTGCTTATGAATATATTACTGTTGAAGCTGCCGCAACTGGGCCTGCACTTGTAACTTCGTATGCCGACAGCATCAGAACATCATACGCTGTTTGTCATGTAAATGTGATTTCCGACGGAGGTACTCCTCTCTGGGAAAGAGGAGTTGCAGTTAGCGACAGTTCCGGTTTTGATCCTGCAACTCAAGGTAAACGCTTTTTTAATAAAGGTAATTACACTGAACCAAGTTACTCAGTGAGAGTTTACGACCTGAAGCCAAGTAAAACATACTATTATGTATCTTATGCAGAGAATAGAATGGGAATTTCTTATGGAAATGAAATGAGCCTAACTACATCTGAAATAACTCCTGATGAAAACGGGATTGTTTATATAAAGACAGACGGAACAGGAAACGGAAGTTCATGGAGTGATGCTCTCGGAGGAGAAGATCTCCAAGCCGCAATAGACTATCCTTTAACAAAACAGGTTTGGGTGGCTAAAGGTAAATATTTACCTAATTCATGGCCTGCTGCGATAGATTATCATTTTCTATTCAGTACACCGCTAGAAGAAAGAGAAAAACACTTTGCCTTAAGGGACAGTATCGAAGTTTACGGCGGTTTTACAGGATGGGAAACTGATATAGCTGAAAGAGACATCAAAAATAATGAGACAATATTTTCAGGAGATATTGGAATTGAAGGCGATCATACAGACAATTGTCTTCATGTGTTTGTAAATTTACCAAAGTTAGAATTTTATTATAATATCGAAGGATTCAAAGAACAGCCACCGATAGTGTTTGACGGATTCACTGTATCGGACGGATACGAAGATTACTTTCCCAATCACTATTTGAACTCAGGAGCCGGAATGTACAACTATAACTTCCCTCTGATAAGGAATTGTATTTTTAGAAATAATCGCGGAGGTGCCATTACATACGATGAAATTGATTCCTACAGATTCGTTTACACGATAGAAAATACTGTTTTTGACAGCAACACAAAAGAAATAGGCGGAGCTGCTGTTGATGTAGATATGACAGATGTTGATTTCAATTTCATTTCATGCGTTTTTACCAATAACACATCAGAATTTGGTGCGGGAGCAATTTTTATTTCTGGAGGTCATTACACGATATCAAACTGCCTGTTCTACAATAACAGAGGATACAGATATTCAGTTTTGTACAATAATCCGATATATTTGTATATAGACGATGTGCGTAAGATAACCAATTGCTCGTTCATAAACAATGTCTCGGAAATTAATGAGTACATCATAAATTCAGGTACTTACCTTGATGTAGCCAATTGCGTTTTTTACAAAAACAACTGCAACGGATTCTGGGATTCATCTCCGGAGATACTCAACATATCCAACTGCGCTTTTGAGGAAAATATAGACCAGCCCGATCATTCCGGAGAAAACAATATCACAATCTCAACTAACAATTCCGGAGACCCGAACTCCCCATACTTCTGCGATCCGGACAACAGCAACTGGATGATACAGGAGCTTTCCCCGTTGAGGGATGCCGGGATATGGACGGATGATGTTCCTTTTTACGACATTGCGGGTTATCTGAGGGATTCTCTTCCTGACATTGGTTGTTATGAATATGATCCGACTTCGATAGATGAAGATTCTGCTTTACCTCGAACAACTAGGCTATACCAGAACTACCCGAATCCGTTCAATCCTACCACAAATATCAGATTCGACCTAGAAAAGAACGCCAAAGTAGAATTGAGCGTGTATAATGTTATGGGACAACTTGTTGACAGGCTTGTAAATGAAAAGCTCAAAGCCGGTCACCATTCTGTCATGTTCAAAGCCGATCATCTGAATTCAGGAGTTTACTATTATACTCTTGAAACTGATGTAAATATCTTGACCAGAAAAATGCTTATCGTAAAGTGAAGTTTTTCAACTATACCTAACAAAACATCTTGCGGTGACGCCGGATTAAAGCTATATTTATTCTTGAAAAATATACGGTGAGGAATTTATGAAAAAGCTTTTTCTAATTATCGTCATGACGGGATTAATAATGTCCTGCTCAAAGCAGGTACTTCCCGATAAACCGGTCATAATGGTGAGCATACTGCCACAGAAATATTTTGTTGAGAGGATCGCGGGAGATAAGGTCGATGTAAAGGTAATGATACCCCCGGGAGCGAGCCCGGCGACTTATGAACCTGCTCCTTCGGATGTTATAAATCTCCATAAGGCATCAGCTTATTTCAGGATCGGCTACATCGGATTTGAATTGTCAAAGATGGAAGACATCGGCGGCTTGAATAAAAAAATGAAGATCTATGACTGTTCCGAAGGGGTGGAACTGATATACGGCGATCATGAACATGAGGAAGCTGAACACGACAATGAAGAAGATGATCACGGCCATTCAGGCGTAAATCCGCATATATGGCTCTCCCCTAAAGCCGTAAAAATTATAGCTGACAATATTCTCAAAGGCCTGGAAGAGACCGATCCTCAGAATATTGAGTTCTTCCGAAAAAATCACAAAGCCTTTACCTCTGATCTTGAAAAGCTCGACATGGAGATAGGCGTGATGCTGAAAGATGTTCCGAACAGAAAATTCATTGTCTATCATCCCGCTTGGTCATACTTCGCTCATGATTACGGGCTCGAGGAGATCCCCGTCGAGATAAACGGTAAAGAACCGTCAGCGGGAGCAATAAAGAACCTTATAGACAAGGCGCGTGCTGAAGATATAAAAGTTGTTTTCGTTCAGAAGCAGTTCGACAGAAAACTGGCTGAAAATATAGCAGCTGAGACCGGCGGCAGAGTGATACAGCTTGATCCCCTTGAAGAAAAATGGTTTGATAATATGATAGTCATAGCAAGAAATTTCCAGTTCGAGCTAAAATGAACGGAGAAAAATCATGGAAGATCTGATAACTTTGGAAAATATTGACGCGGGGTATAACGGAGTTAAGATAATCGAGAACATTTCGCTAAGCGTAAAAGAAAATGATTTCCTCGGGATAATCGGGCCTAACGGCGGCGGAAAATCCACTCTCATCAAGGTTATACTCGGCCTTATCAAACCTTATAAAGGAACTCTTAAGATCAGAAAAGGATCGAAATTCGGATATCTGCCCCAGTTTACCTCGGCGGACAGGAAATTCCCCATATCTGTTCAGGAAACTGTCATATCCGGACTACTCTCAAACAAGAGACTTTTCAGATCTTTTTCAAAGAAAGACCTTGAAAATGCGGAATTGCTGATGAAAAAACTGGAGATATTCGACATGCGGAAAGAGCCGGTCGGCGAGCTGTCCGGAGGCCAGATGCAGAGAGCGTTCTTATGCAGGGCGATGGTATCCAATCCCGATATTCTTGTTCTGGACGAACCGAATTCATTTGTTGACAAGGGAACGAGCAGCGATATATACAAGATACTTCTTGAGCTCAACAGTAAAATGGCGATCCTGATGGTCTCTCATGATACAGGCGTGATAAGCTCCTATGTGAAAAATATCGCCTGCGTGAACAAAACCCTGCATTATCATCCCGGAAGCGATATAACAGACAAAATGCTTGATAAATATTCCTGCCCGGTCGAGCTTATAATGCACGGACCTATTCCCCACAGGGTTCTCAGAACTCATCAGAACGGAGGAAAAAAATGATAGAGATACTTCAGTACCCTTTCTTCTTAAAAGCACTCCTTACTGCCTTCATGACGAGTATTTTGTGCGGTCTTATCGGCTCATACATTGTAAGCAGAAGGATCGTTTTTATCGGCGGAGGAATTACCCACACATCTTTCGGAGGGATCGGGCTGGGATATTATCTCGGAGTAAATCCGGTCATAACGGCCGCAATTTTCGGAGTTCTGTCCGCGATCGGAATAAAAGCTGCCTCGGATAAAGCTGATATCCGCGAAGATTCCGCGATTGGAATATTCTGGGCTCTGGGTATGGCTCTCGGAATTATTTTCATCTATCTGACTCCCGGGTACGCACCCGACCTGATGACCTATCTGTTCGGCAACATTCTGATGGTATCTATGACGGATATCTATATAATTACCGGTCTGGGCATAGTCGCCTCCGCTGTATTCTATTTCCTGTTCAACGAGATCCATTCAATAGCCTTCGACGAGGAATTCGCAAAAACTCAGGGTATAAGAGTGAACCTGATCAATTATACGCTCATCTCTCTTGTTGCTCTGACAATAGTGTTCAATATAAAAGTAGTTGGGATCATTCTGGTCATGTCGCTGCTCACGATACCCCAGACAGCGGCTTCAGTCATTACTAAGAATTTCAAGACTATGATATTTCTTTCCATAATTATTGCGGTAATATCAAGTTTTGCAGGGCTTGTAATATCATATTATTTCAACATCCCTTCAGGCGCGTCGATCATTTTCAGCTCGGTGATAATTTTCGTTATTATTAAGCTTTTTTATAATTTACGCAGAAAGAAGCGATAATTATTTAAGAATTTGTCTTGTGATTTTGGAAAAAATTATATAATTTAAACTAGTAGATTTTGCAGTAAAATTAATTCGGATATTAAAATGAAAACATTTTTTAACTTTGTTCTCGCATCGCTTTTAATCGTTCTGTGCCCGGATCTTTATTCAAAAAGTGAGATCGATGTGACCGCTGAAATTCTTAAGCTAAGATCATCCGGGGTCTGCTATCTCGATCCCGGCATTAGTCCCGACCAGGCCAAATTATTTTCCAAATACGACGCAATTAATGAAGCTCTGAACGATCTGGGAACTTTTCTTGAGGAGAACGATTCTCTCATTAACGAGCCTGCAAAAAAGAACTATATCGTTAAATGCCTGACCAACCGTCTGGAAGTTTTTATATATCGGGAAGGCGAAGAGGATATAGACGGATATCCCGCATATGTTACTCATATATCTTCGGACATCCATAGAGTTAAACTCAACGATCTGCTTTTCGCCGCAAAGACCGACAATAAACTCAGATATCTGATGGATTTTGAATATAACAGGTTTAAAAAGCTGATCAAGAATATTAATTTCCTGAAAATTTCAACGAACAAGCTTCCCGAAAACTTCATTGCTGAACTTACATCCGGACTGACCGCAACAGAATGGGCCAACAAAGCTCACTTAAGTAACGAGGAAGGAATGAAGATAGAATATTATTCAATATCGGTCGATGTGGATGAACTTTATGAGTCTTCTTATATCTATCTTGCAGAATCTCTTGTTAAAACCGGGCAGAATTCACTTGTAATGGGCATGCTGAACAGACTGATAAACGTCGATCCTTTAAATTTTGCCGCCGCTTATTCCGTAAGAGGTTATTTGTTCTATCTGGAAAAGCAGTATCAGCCGGCTGTCAAAGAACTCGAAAAATCTCTCGCGATAGAGCCTTCATTTGCTTATTCGAACTGCATCCTCGGAGCTGTCATGGCCGATCAGAAAAAAAATGACGAAGCTTTTCAGAAATTTGCCGCCGCCATAAAGACGGACTCCAATTATTTCCTTCCTTACTTATATAGAGCAAATCTCTACAGGAAGAACGGAAAATATGACGAAGCGCTTTTGGATTATTCTGAAGCTTCAAAGATCAATCCGAAAAATATCGAGCCCTATTATAATTCAGGCATCGTTTATTATCTGACAGGCAAGTATGAAAAAGCAGTCGAAGAATATACAAAAGCATTATATCTCGACGAACTTTCACCTGCGCTTTACTACAACAGGGCTATAGCGTTAAGAAAATCGTCCGAAGACGAAAAAGCCGCCGAAGATTATAAGTCCTATTTGCTTCTATCTGTTAAGGATATCGATGAGAGCGGCACGGAGCCTCTGGTTTCCTCATGGATGAGCGAAACTAATTTCAGTCCTATTTTTCCCGACTAGAGTTTAGCCGAATATTTCTTCAGACATCGCTTTGAAATTATTCTTTCCGCAGCACATCATGGTCGATAAAGGTGCGGCGTGACGGATTTCCGCGAGCATTTTCTCCGCCGTGTTCCTGATGTCCCACTGAGCATGTTCGTCAAGCCTTAAACTGAAAAAATGATAAAGCTCTCTGAAATTCATCTTTAACAATATCTTTCTTCTGTGCGCGTTAGTCAGAACATATTGAGCATGGAACGGGCTTGATGCCGCGATCTTTTTATATAATTTCTCTGTTTTCTTCATTATTTCATTGAACTCTGCGTTCATACCTACCCGGTCTATGTTGGGTGGTAACGTGAATCCGAGCTCAGTCTCGTAATTCTCTGTTATGAACGAAGCTATTCTGTGCCTCTTCATCTGGGCATAATTTGTGGCGCTTAGGACTATTTCGAAAACCGCGTCGGCGAACTCGAAATATCTCTTTACCGAGTCAAAGGACATTCTGTTCCTTAATATCTGAATGAAGATTTTTCTGATCTTGTCCCCGTCGTAGGAACGGACTTCTTTCACTGCCTCTTTATAGCTCATCTTTTTCACATCCGACAAGATAGCCGCCGTTATAGCTCTGTCCGGATCGGAAGTGTGATCGACAAGCCTGACTTCCGGAATAGAGGCCCTTTTTGGACTTTTTCCGGTTTTACCGAACAGATCAATAAGTTCCGCGTTCCCTGTCCGGTCATAAAGCGTAGGTTCTATATATTTGATGATTGACGGTGAAAGATCCTTAACGAGTTCATACATTTTTTTTGAAAGGTCCCTGCATTCCTTCAGCTCCGAGTTGCCAAGCTGCCTCAAAATGTTCTCCAGGCTTCTCGCGTTCACGCTCATTCCGAACTGGCTTTCCGTTGCAAGGGAAACTACATAGCGCGCATCCTCTTTCGCCCAGCCTTCAACAGTTCTTTTGCCGTTCTTTTTCTTGATAACTTCCGAGTTTTTATCGAACAGGTATTCTATAAGCGCATCATAAAGTTTTTTGTAAACCCTGTTCTGTTCTTTTACGAGGCAGGTGAACTCTTTTTCAAATCCGAGCTCTTTTATCTCTTCCGGGATCACGAAATCGCCTTCAAGAGTAATGTATCTCTGAGATTTTTCCGTGAACGAGGCCATTCTGAACTTCTGCACCTGCTCGACCGCCAGCCTGGAAAGTCCGATTATATCGAAATTGAAATAAGCGTGTTCAGCAACGGAAGAGTGCCCGAGTCCGAAGATTATAGTCTCGTTCGACTTGCGGCTTTTATCCACTTCTTCCCTGGCCTCTTTACGGAGCTCTTCGATATCTCTGGGATCTCTGCTTATCCTTGCGTATGCCGCGCTTAATGTCTCAGGAGTTACATTATCTTTTTTCCAGCCTGCTTTTTTCTTAAGCTCGTTTATGATATCTGCGTCGAAATTATAGCCTGACAAAAGAACTTTCATTTTTAAACCTTTGGTTTTATGATCATACTGACTACCGGATTGACGGCTAATGAAACAAGCATGCCTATCGTTCCGGCCTGAGGTGAATATGACGGTCCGAAATAAAGATATAGAGCTAAAGATGTTCCCAGTCCCGTAAAGAACGAAGCGTATGCTCCGTATTTATTCGCTTTTGTGCCTAAGATACCCCACAGGAACGGACCCAGGAAGGCTGAGCCTATCGCGCCCCAGGATATACCGAGGATCGCGACGATCGTGTCTATCTTAAAAAGCGCCATGACGACTGAAAGGAGCACGAAAACAACACTTGCTACCCTTGTGAGCATGGTAAGTTTTCCGTCGCTGACATCTTTATTTATGAATCCCTGATAGAAATCTTTTGACAG
>JAQVNT010000057.1 GCA_028702975.1 Candidatus Delongbacteria bacterium | reverse complement strand
CACGATCTCGCCTTTTTTAAGCTCTATCGATACAGATTTTACGACTTCTTTTTTTCCGTAGCGTTTGTTAAGTTCTTCCGCTTTTAAGATCTGTTCCATACCTACTTCTTTTTCTTTTTGAGTGCGTTAAGCTTAAGTTTGTCGGGATAGTAGATGCCTTCGCAACCGCCCGTTATTGATGCGCTTTTCACCTCTCCGTCCGAGAAATTCAGCTCGATCTCGTCACCGAGAAGGTAATTGGAGGCATCGGGCGCTTTGTCTTTCTCCCTACTGATAAAATACACACCTTCCGCTTCTTTTGAAACAATTATTTTATTAATTTCATTATCCGAAAACCATATGTTCATCAGCTTTCCTGTCAGAATATTCATTTCTTCAGGTCTTAAAGAGTCAGGGACAGATTCGTATCGCGGTTTTCCGTATATAACAGCTTTTTCAGGATTTATATCTCCTTTTTCAGATATGACGGTCATGGAGTCGCCTTCAACTTTGTGCATCTCGTAGGTCACGACCGGATCATCATAGAATTTCGCCGTACTTTCATTTCCGAAATACTTTGCAAGACCCGCATTAATGTTCATTTTACCTTTTCTGATCTTTACCTTTCCTTCAGCGGTACCTTTAACTGTTGTTTCCTCATAAGTTATCCTGTCCGATGAAAGACTTAAAGTGTCCGGGTCATCGCTGTCCGTCATTTGAAAGAAGCATTTTCCCTGAGTCTGCATAATGAAAGGGTCAAAGCTGAATTTTCCGCCCAGAGCCTCAAAATAACCTTTTTTAACGGGGTTCAGATTTTTTACGGTCCGAGCTATCTTTCCCGGATCTATGATCTGAAATTTTGGGGACGGACTTCCGTACTCGTAGGCATGAAGTGTCATTTTCGTATCTATCGTCAAAGTTCTTCTGTCGAGTTCATACCTGAATCTTTTTGTGTAGAGCTTGTAATGTCTTAAAGAGTCAAGCGAAAGTACGCTGTCAACGCTTTGGGAAGTGATGATGTTGTTCTTCGTGTCCATTTCGAGTCCGGAGCAGTACAGTATTGACGGAAATTCGTAATATCTTACCATGACCGAATCAGTGACAGTAAGCCTTTCGCTGATCTCGTTCAGCGAGGCATCTTTTCCCGTTATATAAAAATCTTTTTCTTTTATGCTGACATCGCCCGAGAGGTAAGCCAGATTTCCGTTCGGTGTTTTTGACAGGGTCGCGGTCCTGCACTTTATCGTTCTTGCAGTGTCGGAGAACTGTATGTTCTTAAAAAGTCTCGCATTGGTCATGTCCTTGTTAATGACCGCGCTGTCGCATTTTACTCTGTAAACATCATATTCGATGTCTATATTCCCGTAGATTATCTTACCGCCGAAGATGTCCTGTTTGAGAAGGTCGGCATGGTGTATTTTTAAAAGAGACTGAGACTCAAGAGCCGTCATCAAAGTGAGCGTAAGTATGAAAAGGACGGCTTTTCTCATTTTCTACCTGTTCATATTTCTGATTATCCAGGCTCCCAGCGGTACGGTGTTCGTTTCGATCTTGAAGTCGAAGTCCACAAGTTTTCCTATCAGTTCCGCGTCGCCGCCGGAAAAGATTATCTGTACTCTGGAGGAAAGTCTTTCCGCGAACTCCCTGACAAAGTCGTTGCAGATGCCGGCTATTCCGTTCTGTACGCCCGATCTTATACATTCGGCTGTCGATCTTCCGATAAAGAGGTCCGTGACCTCCGCCTCAAGATCCGGCAGAAGCGCGGTATGTTCGGTAAGGGCGGCGTACTGAAGCTTCACGCCCGGAAATATCATTCCGCCCTCGAACTCGCCCTGCCCGTTGATAACTTCGAATGTTACCGCGGAACCGAAGTCGATGACCACTGCGTTCTTTTTGTAGTTCTTTACGGCATAAGCGATGTTGCACAGCCTGTCTATACCGAGCTCTTTGATGTCGATATATCTGCTTTTGAGAGTTTTGTAGTGCTCATGTTTTAGTACGAATGGAGTTTTTCCCGTGATCTTTTTGACGGATTTAGAAATTTCAGCTGTTTTTTCGGGTACGACTGACGCGATGATTATGTCTGCCGGCGCATTTTTAGCCTTTACCCATCCCTCAAAATCTTTTTCATAAAGTCCGGTGCTCGAAATATTGCCGTCGGTGACTTTATAGATCTTAGTGGCTGAATTGCCTATGTCTATTACAATTGATGTCATAAGCTCACCTTCTCTGTTTTTGCGTCTTTCCACAGATTTTCTATCTTGTAGAAGTCTCTTGTTTCAGGATCGAAGATGTGAACGACCACATCGACGAAATCCAGCAGTACCCATTTCAGATTCGAAACGCCTTCATAGCCGATCGGTTTAACGCCCGACCTTGACAGTTCTTTTCTGATGTGGTCGCCGAGAGCTTTTACATGCTGATCGACAGACCCAGTGATGACGACGAAGTAATCGAAACTTGAAGTAACATCTCTCAGATCGATGATCAGAATGTCATCGCCCTTTTTGTCGAGAGCAAGTTCCGCGATTTTTTTAGCCAGTTCATAGCCTTCCATATATCTCCTTAGTTTACGAAATAAGTTACAAATATGTAAACGGCCGGCGAAATGAATATCAGACTGTCGAATCTGTCCAGTATCCCTCCGTGGCCAGGTATTATTTTTGATGAATCCTTGAAATTGAAGTCTCTTTTAAGTTTTGATTCGAACAGGTCTCCTGCCTGACCCAGAACGGAAATGACCGCCGACAGGATCAGAACGGTCTTTGTGTCGAAGAAATTTTTTATATCGGTGTTTTCTGCAATGAAATATCCTGCGGTCACGGCGAATATCAGTCCGGATACTGACCCTTCGACCGTTTTCTTCGGGCTCACCCTTTCCAGAAGCTTGTGGGTGCGGAACATCTTTGAGCAGGCCATTCCGCCGAAATACGCGAACGAGTCGGTCGCGATTATGACTCCGTAAATGAACAGGAACATCGAGGGTGAGGTCTTATCAACGGCACCAATGAGCATGGCCGGGAACAGTCCGCAGTAGATACCCATGAGCAGATAGCCGGAAACGATAAATGCAGGTTTTTCGTTCTTCCTGAACACTTCCGCAACAAATAGAACTGTGAATATAACGATCGAATATTCAGCCGCGCCTGAGAGCCCTCTTGAAAAGAAGAAAAGCGGTATCAGCGAGACGAGATAAGGCGATAATTTTGTGAGTTTAATGTGCTTTGACCTGAAAAAGTTTAAGATCTCCTTTGATCCGAGGAACGATATAACAAAAATGAACGCGGCAAAATAGCTTAAACCGAGATAAGGAAGGTAAAGTATGACCGGACCAGCTATGACCGCAACGAGTATCCTAACTGTCATGTTATTCATCGCCGTTCTCCTCTTTTTCCTCAGTGTCTGTCAGGCTGGAAACGAGAAGTCTGATCTCGGCGCCCTGATAAACGACCTCTCCGGCAGGCGGTTTCTGGTCCAGCACCGTATTGGGAAGATAATCCTCATTTTTTAGATACACGATCTCAGCAATCTTAAAACCGCTCCTGCCGACAGTTTCCGCCGCCGCCGACAGTATCTTTCCTTTCAGGTCTGGTATCACGAATTCGGACGGATGATTGCCCACGCTTATCACTATCATGATGCTGTCGCCAATAGCGACGGTGTCGTTTACAACCAGCGTCTGCCCCATTACCACTCCTTCAGGGTAATCCGTGCTGAACTCATAGAGCACGCTGTCGAGGACCAGCCTCGACTCTGTCAGCCGGTATTTAGCGTCCTTGGGGGACAGCCCGATCAGATCAGGCACGATAACAGGCAGCGCTCCTTTTGATACGGTCACATATATCTTCCTGTCGGGTTTACATTTCGCTCCGGCTTTCGGATACTGCTCGAGGATCGTTCCGGGAGGGGTGTCCATATCGGTTTTTTCGTTCAATTCGTCCGAAAGCCTGAACCCTTCGGTCTCAAGTATCATCTTAGCCTGATCGATCCCGTAACCCTTAAGATCGGGGACCGGGAATTCCTCACCAGTTCTCGCATAACCGGGCATGAAGACATTGTCCATGTAAAGCGCGAACGCTGTAAGTATTACACCCAGAATTATAGCCGCCGTCAGAAAGGGGATGTAATATTTTTTTACCGATAAGATCAGATCTGACTTTTTCATCTGCTCTCCGAAATTCTTGTGAAATATCCGTATTTTTCCGCATCAAAATATTTTTCAAGATAAGTTCTGTTTATCAGAATATCTTTAAAAGGTCTGTCAGTTCCGTCAGTTCCGACCCCAGATATCCTTTTAACGGTATCGAATCCCTCCGCTACCCGGCCGAAAACGGTGTATTTCCCGTCAAGTTCCGGTAGAGGTTTAAGAGAAATATAGAATTCATAGCCGTCCGATCTTCTCGCCGGGTTTATTTCGTCACCCATTCTGGCTGCCGCCAGAGCTCCTTTAAAATGTATCCTGCCGATCTCCGGCTCAAGAGAAGAATATGAACTCGACTGATCCCTGCCCGCCTGAATGACGAAATCAGTTATAACTCTGTGAAAAGGTTTTCCGTCGTAATACCCTCTCCCGACAAGATTTTTGAAATTCCCGACATGTTCCGGGGCGTCTTTTTCAAAGAAAGTGAACCTTATCATACCCGAATCGGTCTCCATCACGGCTGACTCCGTATAAAATCGCAGGCTGTCGCATTTTCCGCATCCGCAAAAAAGCACGCACTGATATGTCAGTATAAGAAGCACCACTTTTACCATAGCTTGAAAAATACATTTTTTTTCGCATAATATCAATCCTTTAATTCACTAAATTTCTTTATAAAACTTCTTTATAAAACACAATTTTATGTTTATATTATCAAACGGTAACATAAGGAGCCGCAATGAATGAAAAGATAATACTGTCGCTGGGAAGCAATGTCGGGGACAGGAAAGAAAATATCAATGCAGCTCTTTCGGGACTGATGAGCTCGGGTTTTGATGCCGACAGCGTTTCGTCCTACTATGAAACCGAACCTGTGGGATTAAAGGAACAGGACGATTTTGTCAATATCGCAGTATCAGGCACATTTGAAGGAGATCCTGAGCAGCTTATCGGGGTGATTGGGACGATAGAGAGCGATCTGGGCAGGGTCAGGGAAATTAAGTACGGACCCAGAACGATAGACATTGACATAATCCTTTTCGGCGAGAGGAAGATCGACACTGAAGACCTGAAGATACCGCACACTGAGTTCAGAAATAGAAAATTCGTTCTTGTGCCTGTATGCGAGATCGAACCTGACGCACAAGATCCGGTGACGGGTAAGACGGTCAGCGTGCTTTTATCAGAGTGCGCGGACAGTTCGAAAGTAAGTAAAATGAGCATGAAATGAAATTCAATCTTAACCAGATATATATTGCGGTGGAAGGCGCTATGGGAAGCGGAAAGAACCTTCTTGCGCAGAAACTGTCCGAAAAGCTCAAGGCAAAACTGATCAGGGATAATTATTACGAAAACCCGTTCCTGAGCGATTTTTATCAGAATCCGGAAAAGTTCGCGCTGCCTCTTCAGCTGTTCTTTTTAACGGTGAGGTATCAGCAGCAGATCGAAATACCTTACGGGGATCTTTTCAGCTCGAATATCGTTGCGAACTACATATTTAACAAGGATCAGATCTACGCATCGTACAATCTCGACGACCAGAATCTTGCCCTTTACAATCAGGTGCTTAAAGTTATGAATCTGAACATAAGAACCCCCGATGTCGTGATCTACCTCCACGCTCATGATCCGGCAGTTCTGTACGAAAGGGTGAAAAGTAAAAAGCGGATCTACGAAAAGGATATAAATGCCGAGTATATTGAAGGATTGAACAAGGGTTACATGTATTTTTTTGATCACTTCAGGGAATGTCCGCTGCTGATCGTTAATATTGACGGGCTCGATCCTGAAAATAAGGAACATATCGAAGTTATACTCAAAGAGATCGAAAACGGTATAGACGACAGCAAATATCTGAAAATCTAAACAAAAGAGGTAAGATGCCGTTTCTGGGAACACTAATAATCATCGTGATAGTCTATATGGCATATCAGATCGGAAGAATAAAAGGGAAAGCGGAAGTTATTCTGCAGACAGGCCGTGATAAAAAGAAGAGTACCGACAGAATCGAAGAGGCCGAATACGAAGAAATCAAGTAAAGGCGGCTTTAATGGATTATAAAGAACTTGTTTTCGCATTCAACAGGATCGGGATAGCACTAAGCTCGGAGACAAAACTCCAGAACCTGTTCAATCTGATCGTGGACGAGATAATAGAGTTCGCGGACTGTGACGCATGCTCGCTCTATATCAAGGACGAGAAAAAAACTGAACTGATATTTCAGGCGACCAAGACAGTTTCTCTTTCAAAAAAAGGGAAGGAAAGTGTTTTCAGGTCGTTCTCCGTACCGCTGGAAATGAGGTCGATAGCTGGATATACTGCTATAACAGGCGATACGGTCAATATTGAGGACTGCTACACAATTCCGGATGACAAGCCTTATTCCTTCAACAAATCGTACGACGAGAGGACAGGCTACAGAACCGTCTCGATGCTGTCCGTACCCATGAATGACAATGAGGGCAACGTTCTCGGTGTGATCCAGCTTATCAACCAGATGGACGGCAGCGGAAAGATTGTTCCTTTTTCAAAGGAATTCGAGGCTATCATTCTTTCTCTCGCGAGCCAGGCGGCAGTGGCGCTCTCGAACGCGAGGCTTCTCGAGGCCAACAAGAACCTTTATAAAGCTCTTGTTGAAGCGTTCTCCGAGGCTATCGAAGCCAGAAGTCCGCACACTGCCGGACACTCGAAGAGGGTCGCTTATATATCACGCATGATCGCCGAGCACATCAATCATAAAGATGACGGAAATTTCAAGAATATATATTTCAGCGACGAAAAGCTTGAAGAGCTCAAATACGCCGCTCTTCTGCACGATGTAGGCAAGGTCGCCGTACCTGAAAATGTCCTTGAAAAAAGGAATAAGCTCGAAGAGGATGATATAGCGGTAATAAAGAACAGGTTCGAGGTCATAAAATTCTCCACGGATTTCCACATACACGACGAAGAGCTCAAGAAAGATTTTATAGCTCGGATAGACGCCGACCTTAAATTTATTATGGACAAGAACCTGCCCGGACCTTGTTCGGATGAAGATAAAGCTAAGATCGTCGAGATCGGGAACAAGAAGTTTGTTGATTTTCAGGGAGAGGAGCATAATTATCTCGAAGAAGAAGAGATATACATGCTTACACATTTCGTTAAGGGGAATTTTTCGCCCGAGGAATGGGAAAAGATGAAGCGCCATGTTACAAACACGCTTGACATACTGGAAACCGTACCGTTCACGGATGAACTGAAAGACATCCCCAAGATCGCCGGAGCCCACCACGAAATGCTCGACGGAAGCGGATACCCGTTCAATGTACGCGGAGAGGAGATAATGCTTCAGTCAAGGATACTGGCGGTGGCGGATGTTTTTGAAGCACTGACGGCATCGGACAGACCTTATAAAAAGGCTATTCCGGTCGATAAGGCAAGGCAGATACTCGGGTTCATGGCAAAGGACGGCGAGCTGGATAAAGAGTTAGTCGATATGTTCATAAACGAAAACCTCTATCAGACCTATCTTGAAGCAAGAGATACCGGAAATATAGATGTTTAAAATTTCGGCTCTATTATTAACTGCTTTTATGCTGATCACAAGTTGCGCAGGTACTTCAGGCGATAAGAGGACAGGTACGGGAAAGCCTAAATTCGCATCGCTCGAAATAGACGGCGTTTCGTACTTTTTAACTTCCGAAAACGGCACTTTTGCCAAGGGAAAACCTCTTGACCTCACGCTCAGAATGAAAAACATGTCGAGAACGGTCAAAACTTTCAAAATAGAAAATAACAGATTTGTGATACTTCAGATAAATAACGAATACGGCGTTACCTTAAAAACATACGAAATAAAAGCGTCGGACTACCTTAAAGAGCCTTCGTTCGGAATAGATCCTGACGAGGAGAGGATATTTACCGTTACGACCGCCGCCGGCGACGGGATATTCGAAGAAAATGACAGGATATCATGCACCGTGAGGCTGTATTTCCTTCAGAAAACATTAAGGCGCAATGCGCTTTCGATCTATTTAGACAAAAAATGAATCTGAGAAAACTTTATTTCAATACGGTTATGCGGATATACAACGACAGGCTTTCTTTCGAGTCGCTTTATCCCGAGATACTAAAAGACCTTGACGACAGGGACAAACGGAGGCTGATAAACCTCGTCAACCAGTTCTTCAGGCACTTCAGCTTTATTGAAAAATTCCTCTGCGAAAAGATAGATAAAAATATTGAAGATCAGGACATAAAGGCGGAAATGCTCATCCTGTGCGCGGGTGTCGAATTTTTCTACCTCGACAGCTCGACGGATTATTCTATTGTGAACGAGTATGTTGAGCTTTCGAAGGAGATTCTCGGGCAGGGCAAGTTCAAATATATTAATGCGATCCTCAGGCGGATGACGGAGCTTGTGATGACTGAAGCCGGCAAGTCGTCCAAGCGAGCGCTATACTCGTCCCACCCGGACTGGATAACGGCGAAGCTGACAGACCAGTACGGGAAAGAGACGGCGGAAAAGATCATGAGGTTCAACCAGACTATCCCGCCTGTCTATATCCGGGCGAACAGGATGAAGAACGGCAGGGACGGGCTCGCCCTCATCCTCGCAGGCGAGGATGTACTTGCGGCGGGAGTGGAGGGATTCGCAGATTTTCTGCGGATCGAAAGCGGCAACGCGGTCGGCTCGAAAGCCTTTGAGGAGGGCAGGTTCTACATTCAGGACCCGC
>JAQVNT010000056.1 GCA_028702975.1 Candidatus Delongbacteria bacterium | reverse complement strand
TTGGTCAGAAGGTTCTCAAGAAGTTCTGATGCTTTGGAGGAATTCCCTTCGTCGTAATAAATTGCGGCAAGTCTTTCGATGGTCTTAGCGTCATCGGGATTATTGGCGAGATTATTCTCAAGTTTGACTTTCAGAGCCTGCTGGTCAAGAAATTTCGATATCAGGTAGGTCTGAAGATTGTTTATTTCTTCATCCTCGGGATAGTATTCAAGATATTCCTCAAAATTATCGATCGCCGCAGTTGCGTAATCTTCTATTTCAGGGTCGTTCTCGTCTTCAGCTTTAAGATTCTCAGCGTACTGGTAATTATATTTACCTATTTTCTTGAGAAGGGTTTTATCGTCCGGAGTCAGTTCGTACATTTTCTCAGCGGTTTCTATGGCTTTCTCGATATTGCCGTTCGTAACATATATGTAGTCGAGCTGTATGAGAACCTGCTGGTAATCCGGTCTGATTTCAGCGAATCTTTCGTAATCGGTGAGAGCCGAATCTTTTAGCCCCAACTCCTCATATCCGTTGCCTCTCCAGAATAGAAGAATATCTTTCGCATGCGTAAAATCCGGATCAACATCCATTATCTGGTTTATGTATTCTATCATGTCGCGGAATTTTTTCTGCTGCCTTTTGGTCTGGGCAAAGCTTGAATATTTGTTGATATCCATTTTCTGATCATCCGTTAGCGGGGCTCTTTCGGCTTTTATTTCAGGTTCTTCGGCAGGCATTTCCTTAACAGATTCATTTACGGCATCCTGTTTAACTGTCTGCGCCGCAGGACCGCAGCTGATGAGGGAGAAGAACGCGATCAGCGCGAACAAGATAATTGTTGTCTTTTTCATTTTAACCTCCATTTATTCTTAATCATCATATCTTTTTGTTCTGAGTCTCCACCTGTCAGATCCGGTGAAACCGACGGCGATCCTGAATGTGTCGCACTGCATGCCGTTGTTTTCTTTTGAACCTGACCTGGTATAGCCGAATCTAAGCTCGATATTAGTTCTGTCGCTGTTGAAAGGAAAGTTCAGTCCCAGCGTTCCTGAAATGTCGTAAACCGGATCGCCGTTATAATCATAAGGCCTTTTCTCAAAAGTAAGATATCCGGAATAGACCATTCTTTTGTAATACGGATCGTATTTTCTGTTCCTCGGATCGAAACTCAATCCGAAAGTATTCTTTGTATAATTTTTCATTTCCGTCTCATCAATTCCTGTATCAACCCCGTCGAAAAGCTTTGCGGAGAAATCGTAAGAAAGCAGCAGTTTGTTTACTTTATAGCTGAGGCCGGCTCCGAATTCGAAAGGCCAGTCGGCAGGATCATAATCACCTTCATTTTCGGAAATGACCTCCGTTACGGTCCCGTATGATGTAGTACGGTTGAAGCTGCTTATCTTATTGGCGTATGTGCTTAAAGGAAAAGAGAAAACGGCTCCGGCGTCAAGTCCGAAACTAGATCTGTACAACATTCCGCCGCCCATGAGGACATGGAATATTTGCGTTGTTTCCTTTCTTTCAAAATGTTTTTCCCAATCTACTATATCTGTGCCTTCTACATAACTTGTGTATTTGTATCTTCTTGAAATTTCGTAGTTCCCAAAAAGGAATTTGGGGCCGAGACTGAATGAAAAGTCCTTTATACCTTTGCCGTACATCAGTGAAGCATTGGAAACGCTGCCTTTTCTTGTCTCAAGAGTTCTAAGTGTAGTGTCCTCAAAACTTTCAGGCACCTGCGCTTCCGTGACGGTAACATTCGTCATGTCAACTATCGATGAGGGGTAATAAGATAAGCCAAGAAAATTTCTGTTGCCGAAGGGCATCGCAAGGCTCATTTCCTCAAATGTGAACCTGTCGTACGAAGAATTTTCTCCGCCGTCAACACTAAGTTTGTGAGAATAGAATGATGTGGACACCGAAAAAGATGTGTTGGCAAGTCCGGTCCATGCTGCGGTATTGTGATTTTTCAATATTAGAGAGTCTGTAAAAGCTATTCCCGTGGAGTTGTTCATTGAGGGCTCGATATCTCCTATTGATAAAGAAGAGAAGGCTGAAGTTTCGCATAAAGCCGACATGTAAACAAATATCAGAGCCCAGGGTAATTTCTTTATTATTCCGAATGTTTCCATAAATTTATTTACCCTCTGTTGTTATATAGCTTATGTTGAATTCCGGCTTCAAAAACTTCGTATACCCGAAAGGCTGGCCCCAGTTCGCGGAAGTTATCATAAACCCGAAATTTGAAGTAGGATCGCTGATCCAGTTCTGAACAGGACCGTCCATGGTCAGAAAATTATCGTCCGAACCCAGGTTTATTTTATATTTCCATACATTGAGTGTGTCGTAATTCAGAGTTTGAGGGTCTGAGTGCCATAGACTGTCTGTCATCATATAAACAATGATCTCTTTCTGGGTGATCACATTATTTTCAATACCACCGTACACAGAGTCGGTCTCTCCTGTCGCTTTGAGGCTGATCCGGCCGGTGAGAACTACCGCGTTCTCAGGTATCGAATCAAGAGGGATCCTGCAGATATAGGACTCTCCGGAAATCCCGCCCAGTTTGAATGCGGAGGAGTCCGGAGTCAGGCAGGAAGGTTTTTTGTATCCGAAAGTCAGATCTTCCGTAACAGCATTATGCTCCACGGAATATATCGTGGAATCTCCTCCGTTAACGGCATTAACAGAATCAGGGTAAGAGTAGAATGAATTAACAGATGGCCTGACCGAAACTCCGCTCCAGCTCGCTGAGTAAAATTTTATTATCGGGGATATATCATTTCCGTCCAGGCACCTCAGAAAAAATCCCGCTGTTCCTGTGGAGTCTTCCGCATTCCACTGCTCGATCATATCTTTTTTCAGGTCGAAGCGTAGAGTGTAAGTTGTGCCCGAAGTATCAGCTGTTACAGAAACCGTGTCTAATACAGTCAGCCCGGCTAAAGGTAAAGATATGCTGTCCGCATCCCATGTCCCGCCTGTTTTAAGGATTTCGATCATTTTTCCTTCAAAGGCCTGATCGATATTTACCGTATCAGGATATTCAAAAAGCTTGTAAGTAACGAAAGACGAATCGAGGCCGTATGTTTCGGGAAGGTTCAGCTTTATCAGTGATTCTGCCCATGCGGTCGTGTCTCCTGAAGAACTGATATCTCTTCCGAGATACACAAATCCGTCGCTTATACGGTCTTTTTGCAGAACAAGAGTGTCGCTTTTTGCTATAAAAGATAAAGTGTCTGCCGAAAATCCGGGTTCCATCGGGTCGAATATTCCGGAAGCATCGTATTTCTGCGAGCATGAAAATATTAATACCGATAATATTGCCGCTGCTGCTATTTTAATTCTAAAACCAATCATCTGATGTTCCATTTTATTTAAATTTACCGAACACTAACCGGAATAAACTTATCCAAAAGGGATTTGTTCACTGATTCCGGCGTACACGGAAAGCGCCCGTTAATATAATTTATTTTAATGTATATAGTCAAATGAATTTTTACTTCGATTTATTTTCAATTTTACATTTGCAAAAGGGTCATTAATCCATTAAATTTCGCCTGCATATCCATTTTAAAGCTGTTCAAATCAGAGAGGGTAAAACAGGTGTTAAAAAAAGATAAATACGACTGGATAATAAAACTTGTACTGATGCTTTTTTTTCTGTGGCTTTTTTTATTGAGTATTAAATTACTGGGTGAAGTTTTTAAACATTATTTTTCAGACAATACCGCTGATATGATCAAATACGCCACTGACGATCCTCTCGTATCGTTCTTCATAGGAATTCTGACTACTGCGATCATACAGTCATCAAGCTCGACCACTTCGATAATCGTTGCATTTGTCGGGGCCGGGACGATATCGTTCAATAATGCGATCCCTATGGTAATGGGTGCGAACATCGGGACTTCGGTCACGGGTATATTGGTGTCTTTCGGTCAGGTTAAAAATAAACTGGAGTTCCACAGATCTTTCTCGGCCGCAGTCCTTCACGATAATTTCAACTGGTTCTCGGTACTTCTTTTTCTGCCGCTGGAGATCATGACGGGATTTATAGGAAAATCAGCCGCATATCTCACAGATATATTTGTAGGCGGATCGGGGGTAAAATTCAACTCGCCGCTTGACATGATCGTTAAATCGGCAGCGAAGTTCATAGAAATTTCAGCAGCAGACCTCTTCAACTGTCCTGTCACGGAACATGTGATAGCGGGGAAAGCCAGTAATTATCCTGTTTACAACGGACTGCTTCTGACAGTAATGATAATTTTATCCCTGCTGCTGCTTTTTGTTTCGCTGAACTTTATGTCATCAATAATGAAGAAGATCCTGATCGGTAAATTTGAAAGAATAATTCACAAATTCGTATTCAACAACATGATAACATCTTTCCTTTTCGGTCTGATCTTCACAATTTCGGTACAGTCTTCATCAGTCACTATTTCGCTTATAGTGCCGTTAGTGGGGGCGGGTATTCTTTCACTTGAGCAGATATTCCCTTATGCAGTAGGCGCTAATATCGGAACTACGATCACGGGTATCCTGGCGGCGATGGTAACGGGCAATCCCAGCGGTATAAGCATAGCTTTAGTTCATACTCTCTTCAATATATTCGGGGCTATAGTGTTCATACCTCTAAGAAAGCTGCCGATCTATACAGCGAAGTGGTTTTCTTATAAGGTCAGGGAGAACAGGCTATGGGCGTTGGGCTTTCTTGTTATAATGTTCTTTGTTCTTCCGATACTGTTCATTTTTATTTGAAACAGAATATTTGTACTTAACGATAAAATAGAAGGAGCCTAAAATGTTAAAACAATTCTTTAAAATGCTTTCAAAACAGGATCTGCTGACGCAGGCTCTTAACGATACGCATGAAATGGCTGAGATCTCCTTCAGGCTTTACGAACTGGCTCTCAGGCAGACTTTTGAACAGCCCGAAACAGCCCTGACGCCCGAAGATATCGAGAAGGTGCGTAAAAAAGATTTTCTCCTCAACCACTTCGAGAAATCCATAAGGAAAAAAGTGTTCGAGCATATAGCCATTAACGATAAAGAAGAGCAGCAGCTTGCGACGGCCTTTATCCTGACTACCATTGTAAATAACATCGAGAGGATCGGGGATTACAGCAAGAATATTTCCGAAATCGCAGAGATAAAGCACATGCTGAAAGACGAAGAATGGAATAAAAGTCTAAGAGATTATTCGGATAGGATAAAAGAAATATATCAGGATACCTTAAATGCTTTCAGGAACGGTGATTATGACATAGCAAAGAAAGTGATCGATGTTCATTACGATCTCAAAAGCAGTATCAACGATGATCTTGTAGTTATAGCTACAAAACAGCCGCCGCTGAATGTTAATTATGCCGCATATGCTCTTTTCTTAAGATATTCCAAGAGAATAAGCTCACACCTGATGAACATTGCTTCTTCGATAACCAACCCTATAGACAAGATAGGATACTATGTCGGTGACGAGGGAGATGATCTTGATGATGAATGATCCTGAGAGTGTTTAAAGATGATCAGTTTCGGCAAATTTTCAAAGCTGAGAGAAATAACAAAATATTTTCATATAGCTGAAGAACTTGAGAGTTTAAGTGAAGAACTTGTCGAAGGTAAGAATGCCGACATGTCCGGGCTTGAGATATTATTGTCTTTTCTAGTCCGTTCAGGCGGGAAAGAGTTCGTGGAGGAAATAGGAAGTTTACTTTCAGAGTCAGACGCGAGAAAGAAGTTCGAAAAAACACATTTTTTATACCATTCAATAAAGGAACATTTCGGTTATCCGGAGCCCGAAGGCAGATTTATTGCGACAACGCAGGACAGAGAGCGGGTCCCTGAGAAAAAAAGCGAACTGGTGATCATTCTGGAGAATATCCGTTCTGCCTTCAACGCCGGCTCTATTATCAGGTCGTGCGAATGTTTTGGTGCGGGAAAGCTTGTATTGGCGGGGATCACGCCAGGCATTGAAAATCCGAAAGTATTAAAGACCGCAAAAGGAACGGAAGATCATGTGACGATCGAAAAGACCTGTGATTTGGCCGAAACAATATCCGGTCTGAAAAGCAGAGGCTACATTATTGCTGGAGCGGAAACAGGAGAAGGTTCGATCAGTATCACGGATTTCATTATGCCTGAAAAGACCGCTTTCGTGTTCGGTAACGAGGAGATCGGGATCACTTCAGATTCACTTAAACTTTGCGATTATATTGTTTCGATTAAAATGTCAGGTATGAAAAACTCTTTGAATGTTGCTTCTGCCGCAGCCGTGTTTATGTATGAATACTCCAAATTTCATTCGCTTATTTAACGCTGATCAGGATGACCTTTCTTCCATGAGCAGATAATTTTATCGTATTTCAGAGTTTTGGAATATGCGTCGAGAAGGCAGATCGCATAACCGAAAAGAACAAAAAGCCATATAAGGTTATAATCAACGACTGTTTTGTCGATATGAACGAACGGCAGGTATTCAAGGCTGTAAGCGAGAATGAATATGAGTACGATCGAGAACATGATCTGAGTTGTGTCCGAAAGAAGGTAGAGGAATTTACCCATCTTCAGATATTTTGAAAATTCTCTTTTTTCGATATTTTCGGGGGTAAAAGAAAAATATACACTGTCGTCGATAGTTAATTTTTTTCTGGTCGCGTAATTTTCATTCAGTATCTTAATGAATTTGTCTTTATTATGAATTATATATTTTTTGTGAGAGTGGTAATTGATCACGACCATTATAAACCAAGCCAAAAGGGTCGCAATTATGAGGTACTGCATACCAACCTCCGCGTTATAGTTATTATCTTATGAATAATGTAAAGAAAGAAAAGGCATAATTCAAGATTTAAATACTTTATTTTTCCTCATTAAATAGTTATCTTAGCGTAATAAATCTGGAGCTTTATCTGATGAAAAAACTTAAATTCGCTCTTGTGGGATGCGGCCGTATTTCGGGAAAACATGTTGACGCGCTGAAGAATATCGAAGACGCGGAACTTGTAGCTGTCTGTGATATTAATGAGGACCGTGCGGAAAAGTGCGCCTCGAAAGCGGGACTTGGAAAGTATTATACTTCATACGACGACATGCTGAAAAATGAAGAAGTCGATATTGGAAGCATTCTTACGCCGTCCGGCCTTCATCCCGAGCACGCGATCGATATCGTGAAAAAATATAAAAAACACATATTAGTCGAAAAGCCGATGGCGCTCAAACTGTCTGATGCGGACGCGATGATCAAGACCTGCGACCTTAACTCTGTAAGGATGTTCGTAGTCAAGCAGAACAGGTATAATTTACCTGTGTCAAAGCTAAGACAGGCAGTAGAGTCCGGTGCTTTCGGGAGGATATTTCTGGGAACGGTCAGAGTGAGATGGGCGAGAGACCAGAAATATTACGATCAGGATGAATGGCGCGGCACATGGAAACTTGACGGGGGAGTTTTAGCCAATCAGGCGTCACACCACATCGATCTTCTTGAATGGATGCTGGGAACGCCGGTCTCGGTGATGGCGAGGACAGAAACATTCATGTCAAAGATCGAGGTTGACGATACGGCCGCAGCGATCATCCGGTTCGAATCCGGCGCTTTGGGCATAGTGGAGGCCACGACGGCAACAAGACCTGTTGACCTTGAAGGTTCGATCAGCATTCTTGGAGAGAAAGGATCCGTCGTCATAGGGGGTTTTGCGGTCAACAGGATGGAAACCTGGAACTTTGCGGGACAGTCGGAAGAAGAAAAGAACAGGGTCCTGAATGAATACGCTGAAAACCCGCCCAATGTTTACGGTTTCGGGCACATAAGATATATTGAGAACGTTATTGACTGCATTAAAAACAACAAACAGGCTCTCGTTGACGGTCTCGAAGGCAGAAAGTCCCTCGAACTTATCAATGCGATATATGAATCCGCGGAGACAGGAAGAGAGGTCGAACTCAAGTTCAAACCAAAAAGATCCAGGCTCGGTAACTGATCAACGGCCGTATTTGTACATCAGCTTGTTGAACCAGACAGGCATGAACCTGAGCATTGCTTTCATAAGTATTTTCGGTATGTAGATATAATAATTATAATGTTTGATCAGGAAAAAAGAAACTTTCAGCTCGTTCCTGACATTGCTGCGTAGAGTTCTGTTTATCCAGAATTTATTTGATACTCTGAACCATATCAGCGGTTCATGAATGTTGTTCATCTTAACATTCTTCACGATCGCTCTTGACCAGAGCTCATAATCCTGGCTTTTTTTGAAGCTCTCATTGTAATAACCAACAATGTCGAATAACTCATTTCTGAAAGCTACTGAAGGATGAATGAACGGGTTCCTCGTTACAGCCCATTTTCTTATCTGAGCCTGAAAAGGCATTTTTTTATAAAATATCTCTGTTCCGTCATCGTCGATTTCGATACACTCTGTTCCCACGATCATAAGCTCCTCGTCGTTCTCGAACTCCTCAAGAGTTCTCTGGAACCTTCTACGGTTGCAGATATCGTCCGAATCCATTCTGAAATAAATATCAGAAGGATATGACCGGATAGCTTTGTTCAGTGTGGCAGCAAGTCCAATATTAGTATCATTCCGCATGATTCTAATCCTCCGGTCGTCCAGAGAATTTATGTAAAGATCGATATCTTCGCTTATAATTCCGTCGATGCAGATAACAATGTCGAAGTCAGAAAAAGTCTGGGTCAGAATACTATTCAGGGCGAGTTTAAAATACTTGAGCCTGTCACCTGAAGATACAGGCAGTAACACTTTTACATTCATCATTTTACCGGTAATAATTTTTTAGAACATCGGGATTATAATTATTTTTTTTGAGTTTGTAAAGGGAAAAATTTTGTTATATTACAGGTATGAAG
>JAQVNT010000055.1 GCA_028702975.1 Candidatus Delongbacteria bacterium | reverse complement strand
ATATTTGGATAAGTATTTTGAAGATAAGTCAGCGGAAGAATTGCTTGTTGAGTTTTTTGATGGTCAGGAATATGAAGAGCTTGAATTGAATAAGGGTGCTACTCAAAGGATAATATTGGTTGCAGGTAAATTTCGGAAGGAAGTGACTTCAACTGTATTATGGCTCATGAATTATAATATAAGGGCACAATGCTTCAAAGTGACACCTTTTGCTTTAGAAGAGAAATTATTCTTAAATATAGAACAGATATTACCGGTTAAAGATACAGAAGATTATTCGATCAGGATGGCAAATAAAGCTAAAGAAGAAATAAAAACTCAGGATGATTTAAAAAACAGGCATAATATTAGGTTAGAATTCTGGAAAAAATATTTAGAAGCCAGTAATCGTGTAAATGACTTATATGGAAATTCCTCACCAACCAACGACAGGTGGTTAAGAAAAAGTATGGGGATGTTCGGGTTGAGTTTAAACATTATTGTAACCGGAGAATATGCCCAGTCGGATATTGCTGTCAATAGAGGAGATAAAGAAGAAAATAAAAAATGCTTTGATTTCCTTTACAAAATGAAAGACAAGATCGAAACAGCTTTCGGTGGTGAACTGATATGGGACAGACAGGATGATAAAGTAACCTGTAGAATTAAATCCGTACTGGCAGGTGTGGATGTTTTCGATAAGGACGATTGGAGTAAAATGATAAAGTTTCTTGTTGATGCCTCAGAAAGAATGTACAATGCATTTAAAAATCCGGTCAAGAAGTTGAAGAAAGATTAGGGTAGGTCACGATTTGACACGGGTCTGATGTTATATTGCTCTTGTAAAGATAAAAGAGTAATTTAACGGGAGAAAATGAAATGGGAAAAGAACACAAGGAAATTACTTTCAATTTCTTACTAAATGAGTTAAATTTATAACCGAATTTCGGGGAGTTGAAATATAAATGGCAATTTATACACTTACAAAAATTGATAATGGTTACAATAGCTACAAGCAAATAATAGAGCTGTATCAAACACACAAGGATACATTTTTTGATACAATTGATATTCATTTGGATCAATGGTTCGGTGCTAACATGGCCGCAGTTTTAGGTGGTGTGCTGGATTTATTTATTGATAATATGAATACCATTAATTTATTTATTGAAAACTCAGAAACAAAAAATGTTCTGATGAGAAATGGATTTTTATCGCATTACGGTTACGAAAGAGTAATTGATGACAGGCATAGTACAATTGAATATTTAAAAATAAAACCTACTGACGGCAGGTTTTTCAACAGCTATATAATAGATGAGTTTATAAACAGGTCTGAGATGCCTGAAATGACAGGAGCTTTAAAAAAGAAGATCGCTGAATCCATATATGAACTTTTCGTCAATGCAAAAGACCACAGCGGAACAAAATTCATATATACCTGCGGTCAAGTCTTCCCGGTTAAGAATAAAATTGAATTCACAATAGCGGATACCGGAAAAGGATTCCAGCGTGTCGTGAATGATGCTTTGTTAACAAATTTCACAGCCGGACAGGCAATAAAATGGGCGATTAAGGACAGAAACACAACAAAAAACGATATTACCGGCGGAATTGGACTGGCAATATTGCATGAATTTATAAAATTGAATAAAGGTAGGCTGCAAATAATAAGCGGTAACGGGTTCTATGAGTTTGATGAAGAAGGAGAAAGAATACATAAATTTCCTTATGATTTTCCCGGTTCTTACATAAATGTTAGTATAAGAACGGACGACGATTCATCATACGCATTAAAAGAAGAAATTGACAGTAACGATTTATTTTAGGAGACAGAATGGAAACAATTGAACTGAAAATTTACAATATCGTTGGAAACCAGCTTTGTATCGAAGCTGAGGACGGTCAGAAAGTATATACGCTGATAAAAAAAGGATTTGTTGAAGGCAAGAAGATAATCCTTTCTTTTCAGAATGTAAGTATGATCACTACTGCATTCCTTAATACGGCTATCGGACAGCTTTACAGAGATTATACGGAAGAAAAGATCAAATCCAGTCTTGAAGTTGTTAATATTGATCAGGATGATGTCCGTAGAATAAAAAGAGTGACTGACACGGCTAAAGCATTTTACAAAGACCGTGAAGGTCAGCTGAAAAAATCCATCAGTGAGATTTTGGGCGAGGGGAATGATGACTAAGTATGATATATCCAGAGTCACTGAGTTGGAAAGCAGGAGTATATTCTTTGATGCAAATATAATTCTGTATCTTTTCTGGGCAACAGGGCTTGAAAAGTGCGAAGCGGAATATGCTTCATTATTCCAAAGTCTGATGACGAATAAAAACAGATTATATGTCGATCTGACAATTATTTCAGAAGTATTTAATAAAGCTTTCGATATTGAATTTGAAAAGTATAAAGACGCACATAAAAATCCTCATCTGAACAAGAAAACATATAGAGACAGTGAAGAAGGAAAGATAGCTGTTGATGATGTCTATAGCTTATTGAAAAATACTGTTTTGAAACATTTTGAAATAGCAGGTAAAAGTTTTACGAAACAGGAAATAATCGACCTTCTGATAGTTGACCATCTTGATTTTTCAGATAAAATATTTCTAAAAATATGCAGGGAAAACGGTTTTGTATTACTAACTCATGACTACGACTTCAGAGACGCAGAAATTGATATTCTGACTGCGAACAAGAAGCTGGTCATTGCCTGAACCGTAACAGATGAAAGTCTTATTATCGATCAAACCAAAATACGCAGAACATATCTTTGTCGGAACAAAAAAGTATGAGTTTAGGCGTAATATATTTAAGAATCCGAATATTAAAACTATTGTTGTTTATTCCTCTTCACCTGTTCAAAAAGTAGTTGGCGAATTTGAGATAGATACTATTTTACGAACAGATATTGAAACATTATGGAATTTAGCTAAAAATGATCCGTGGAGTGAAAAGAAATCGTTCTTCGAATACTTCAAAGGTAAAGAAACAGGCTTCGCTATTAAAATCAAAAAAAACGACAAGATACGATATCCCTTTAGATTTAAAGATAGACTTCAAACTTGCACCGCCTCAATCTTTCGTTTACATCACATAAAAAGGAGGCCATCAATGTTACCTAAATTTCATAAGATATTAGAAAGAGGTCAATATGTACCAGATAAATAAACTACAGAATAAGATTACAAAGCGAGAAGACAGCTATGAGCTATAAGCGATAAGCTATAAGCTGGCTCATGGATTCGTGGAGTTTGGGTTGGAATATTAAAGTCAGAAATTAGAAATTAGAAGTCAGAGGTAAGAATGAAAAATCGGATTGTGATGATGTTTATGATCGCTGCAATGTCAGCATTACTATTCGCTGGTGACTTGATGCGGATCAATTATGTTGATGGTACATCTCAGGATTTTGAGGTCAGTACTATTGAGAAGCTAACATTTGTGGATTATGATGTCGGTGATGTTATCAGAGTAAATAATGCGGACGGGACAATGCATAATGACAGTATAAATACTGTAGATAAGTTGAGATTTTCCGACTTTATTCCTTTTCTTGGTGCACCGCAAAACCTACAGATTATGTCGAGTTCATCAGATGTAATACTTAGATGGGATTATGTTGATTATGCGACAGAGTATTTGATATATCGTTCCGAAATTGGTCCATACACGGGATTTTTAAAAATTGACACCACTACCCGCAGAGATTATCAGGATACCAACATACTTTCAGGTGATAAGTATTTCTATATGATAAAAGCTCGGTTCTCACAATAAAATCACACAATGAGGAATATATAATGAAAAACTTATACACATTTCTACTAATAACAGTATCACTTTGCTTTGCTGGTAAGCTTCACATAGATTACAGTGATGGAACTCCAAGTTTGGAGATTGATTTTAGACAAATAAATAATATTGAAATTATACCTGTTGAATTTGCACTTGTCGAAGGTGGTACATACCAGATGGGTGATCATTTTAATGTGTGGAATTCGGATGAATTACCTTTACACAGCGTAACGGTAAGTGATTTTTATATGGGAACTGCTGAAGTCACACAGGCTGAATGGACGCAGTATATGCCTGATAAAGATTGGAGTGACGGAACGGGTGACAAAAATCCGGCTTTTGATGTCAGCTGGTTTGAGATAATAAAATATTGTAACTTGAGAAGTATGGCAGAAGGACTAACTCCGTGCTACACAATAAGCGGTTCTACTGATCCTGATAATTGGGGAGCTGTGCCTGAAAGCCCGAATTCAACATGGGATGCTGCGATCTGTAACTGGAGTGCAAATGGTTACAGGCTACCTACAGAAGCTGAATGGGAATATGCTGCGCGGGGCGGAACTCATAATGCGGATAATTATCTTTACAGTGGAAGTGATATCATAGACGATGTTGCATGGTATGATGGAAACAATGATCCGTGGGGTTATAAACCTGTCGGAACAAAAGTGGCTAATCAACTTGGTTTATATGATATGAGCGGAAATACAAGAGAATGGTGCTGGGACTGGTTTGGTGCATATACGAGTGATGCACAAACTAATCCTACCGGACCTACCACCGGTACCGAAAGAGTACTGCGGGATGGTTTCTGGTACAGCTATGCATGGAATTGTCGGGTTTCAATTCGCACGAGCTTCATTCCGTTCTTCGGTTTCTCATACCCTACGGTCGACAGTTGTGGGTTTCGATTAGCAAGAACTCCTTGATTTTAGGTATTTTGGGTTGAAGTAATTTACAATGGATAAGCATACCAATAACCCGTAGGGGAAGGCTAACAGATGTAAATGTTTTCGATAAGGACGATTGGAGTAAAATGATAAAGTTTCTTGTTGATGCATCGCAAAGAATGTACGAAGCATTTAAAAATCCGGTAAAGAAGTTGAATGAGTGGGGGAAGGGATAGTGAAATTAAAATAATAGAGGCCGTCAATGTTACTTAATGCGAGCTATAAAAATCTAATTAAAAGTAAAATGTCGAGGTAAGAATGAAAAACATACTAAGTGTTCTGTTGATCCTATCATCAATTCTGTTACTTGTTTCCTGCACCAAAGATGATGATCCTGTATCAAGTGAACAAAATAACTGGTTCGTTGTCGATACTCTCGGAAATCCGATCTCTGGCGCTAAGATAGTTGCTTCATATTATAGAGAGGTGTTTGATTCAACCGGTGTATCAGATATTCTTAATCCTACTAGCAGATATGCTGCACTGATGTTAGGATTTGCTGTATACGATACAGCTCATGTTGGTCTGATAATAAAAGATTATTATACGAAAGATACTGTTAGAGTATTAGTTGACAGAATTATGTCTCCAGCTCCTGGATTTCCATTATTTCTAAATGTTTCCTGGACACTCAAAAATAGTGACGAAAAATATGTTCTCAACGGTGTATACGAAAGTGTACTGACTTTCAATGATTCACTAGCTAGGTATATAGAACACATGATATGCTATAATTATGATGGTGTAGAAGAAAATGAACTGGAATATCTAGCAGAAACTGATCCTGAGGGCCGGTTCAGCTTTGATCCTCTGGAACAGATATATGATTATGTAGGTGAATATGATGTTGGCGGTTTAAGCGGTGATGTCAGATTCGCAGATTATGTAAGGCTGTGGGCAGTAAAAGACGGATATGAGAATGCCTATATTGATTCATTAGATCTATTAGGTGAAAATGAAGAGATCAAGATCATTTTGAAAGAGGAAGATGATATTATAATTGAAGAGAAATGAAAATAAGTTGAAAAAAGTTTAAGGCGTGTCACGATTTGACACGGGGTGCTTGTTATCTTGCTCTTGTTAAGATAAAAGAGTAATTTAACCGGAGAAAAAGAAATGGGAAAAGAAATGAACGCGGAAAACAGAATAGCTGTTTTCGAAAACAAAGAGATCAGGAAAACTTTCCATGAGGGGGAATGGTGGTTTGTGGTTGAGGATGTTGTGTTGGCGTTGATTGATTCGAAAGATCCAAAGCAATACATTCAAAGAATGAAACTTCGCGATCCCGAGCTACAAAAAGGGTGGGTACAAATTGTACATACCCTTTTAATCGAGACAATTGGTGGGGCTCAAAAAATTCTTTGTGCAAATACAGAAAGCATCTTCAGAATAATTCAATCTATCCCCTCCCCTAAAGCTGAACCGTTCAAAAGATGGCTGGCAAAAGTAGGTTATGAGAGGATTCAGGAAATTGAAGATCCCGAACTTGCGGCAAAGAGGATGAGAGAGATCTACCGTGCGAAGGGTTACAGTGATGAATGGATCGAAAAAAGAATGAGAGGGATTTCTGTCAGGGACGAGTTGACAGGCGAATGGGATAAAAGAGGCGTAGAAGGTGAAAGAGAATATTCAATTCTGACTGCTGAGATATCGCAGGCAACTTTCGGTATGACTCCTGCCGAATATAGAGAGTTTAAAGGGTTGGAAAAAGAGAATTTAAGAGATCATATGACTGATCTTGAACTTATATTTACCATGCTCGGTGAAGCTTCAACGACAAAGATCGCATGAGTTAAGGATGCTCAGGGGTTTATTGAGAATAAAACAGCTGCAAAACTGGGCGGAGAAGTCGCAGGAAGCGCAAGAAAAGACCTTGAAAAGAAGATCGGAGAACCTATAGTTGCAAAGGATAATTATCTCGATGCGCCTGAGAAAGTTAAGAGGCTGAAAGGGAAAAAGTGAAATGAAAAAGTTTACGACTGCGGGAGGTATTATGACTGAAGTAATAGAATTCAAACCGATCGGGATAATTCATTCCCCGTTCAAAAGCACAGAGAATATACCCATCCAGTCGCACGGTGGTAAAGGTATTGCCGGAACTGTTGAGATAGCGCCTGAATTAACTGACGGGCTCAAAGATATTGACGGATTTTCACACATTATCCTGCTGTATTATTTTCACAAGTCTGAAGGATATTCGCTTATCGTAAAACCTTTTCTTGAAGAAAAGCTTCGGGGAGTGTTTTCCACAAGAGCGCCGAAGCGGCCCAATTCAATAGGCTTATCAATAGTTAAGCTGGTAAAAGTCGAAGGGAACAGGCTGTTTATCGAGGATGTGGATATGCTCGACGGAACCCCGCTTCTTGATATAAAACCTTATGTGCCCGGATTCGATGACAGAAAGGATGCGCTTTCGGGCTGGCTGTCAGAGATATACGAAAGATCGGATGAGGCGAGATCGGACGGTAGATTTAAATAATTAAATAATCATAGGAGATAAAGCATGGAAAAACATGAACTCGATCCGAATATTCACCATTACATGGGAATAGAACTCAATATGCAGGTATGGAATCTGCTCGGTAAAACCGACAGGGATCAGAACGACAGCAACAGAATGATCGCATTCGCCAAAGCATCATTATTTCACTGGTATAATTCTCCGAATTATCAGCCTGTGAACGCTCAACGGGGTGAATGGATGATCTCCCATGTTTACGCCGTGCTGAATAAAGCCGATAAAGCGCTGGAACATGCTGAAAATTGCAGAAAGCTGACTGAAGAACTTGATCTGAAAGGTTTCGATCTTGCTTATTCTTATGAGGCTGTTGCAAGAGCGTATGCTTTGAAAGGTGATAAAACAGAAACAGAAAAATATATCAAACTGGCTAAAGAAACCGGCGAGAAAATAGAAGGCGAAGAAGACAGAAAAATATTTCTCGATGATCTCAATGCAGAGCCCTGGAACGGAATGTGTTAAAATAAAATGGGAAAAAGATTAAGGCGTGTTACGATTTGACACGGGTCTATTGTTATATTGCTCTTGTTAAGATAAAAGAGTAATTTAGCGGGAGAAAATGAAATGGGAAAAGAAATGAGTAGCGTAAAATTGTTTGAGTCAAAAAAAATCAGGTCGGTCTGGAACGAAGAAGAGGATAAATGGTATTTTTCCATTGTTGATGTGATAGAAGTGCTGACTGAAACTGACCGTCCGCGGAAGTATTGGAGCGATCTTAAAGCTAAATTAGCAAATGAGGGAAGTGAACTGTCCGAAAAAATCGGACAGTTGAAAATGCAAGCTGATGATGGTAAGATGAGAATAACCGATGTTGCTGATACCGAGCAGCTGTTTAGGCTTATTCAGTCTATCCCCTCCCCAAAAGCTGAACCGTTCAAAAGATGGCTGGCAAAGAAGCCTGATACTTTTGAAAAAAATCGCGAGATAGCAAAGCAGGGCGGAACTATTGCCGGTAATGCCCGCAAAGAGATAGAGGAAAAGTCAGGCAAGAAAGTTGTGTCAGAATCAAATGCGAAGCAAATCCTTGAAAATACGATCAAGAAGAAGCTGAAAGAGAAAAAGTGAAAAGGCAAATCCATGTAACAGGGATGTGACTAAACTCCGGAATTTTGTAGTTTTCAACTGAATTCTGTAGCTAATTCGATGTGATAGGGATGTGACTGAAAGAAAAAAGGCTGGGAAATGAAATGGGAAAAGAAATTGCAGAAAAATAGAAGATATGGATAGTTCACAGAAAAGTTCACAGAAAGAATAAAAAGGGAGGGGGCAATTTGCCGCTACCCTTTTGAACTATCGACAAATTGTCAATGATTGAAATAGAATGAGTATTGTACCATTTTGTGGAGATGCACAATATGGTTTTGAGTTGACTACAATTTGAAGTCAACTGAAAAATGAAAGTGTGACAAATTGTCACGGTCTGAGAAAACCCTTGACATATTAACAATAAATATGCATATTAACTGACATATTGTTATTGTGCATTATGATTGTTAACACAGGAATAAAATGAAGCTGATCGAAGAATTGAAAAAATATATAAAAGACACTCTCGGTATTGAAGTATCTGCGGAACAGGCGAAAGCGGGAAACCTGCCTTTTTATCTTACGGATAA
>JAQVNT010000054.1 GCA_028702975.1 Candidatus Delongbacteria bacterium | reverse complement strand
CCATGACCGTTAGCAGACAAATGCTGTGCTTAGAGGATTGGGTGGTGATTTATAGAACAAAAGCGTTGCAAAATTAGATTTTATGAGTTATATTTCACTCAGTATACCCGCCAAGCCTCTTCATGAAAGCTTAATTCTGGCGGGTTTTATCATTTAATGGAGTAGTTATGAAGTATGAAAAAGAACCTTTAACATTTCAAGATCAAGCTGAATTATTGCTATCCCGTGGATTGATAGCTGAAAAACCTGAGTTGGTTAAAAAGTTGAATTCAGTTAATTATTATCGATTAAGTGGTTACTTCTTCCCATTTCAAGATAAATCAACTGATAAGTTCTACAATGGTACAGAGTTTTCAAAAATTTGGAATAGATACATTTTTGATCGACAACTCAGGCTTTTAGTTTTAGATGCGATTGAAAGATTAGAAGTCTCGATTAAAACTAATTCTGCATATCACTTTAGCCACAGATTCGGTGCTTTTGGACATCTTGATAAAAACAACCTGCCTAAAATGAGCGATTTCCACCATACGGAATGGTTAAAGAAAATCGGAGAAGAAACTAACAGAAGTAAGGATATTTTTGTATCTCATTTCTTCTCAAAATATGGTGATAACCATAAATGTCTTCCTTTATGGATGTTAGTTGAAGTTATTCCATTTGGTTCACTTTTAAATTTCTATAAAGGAATGGAGCCTAGCCTAAAAAGACAGGTAGCTCAAAATTATAAAATTCCATATCAAGTTCTCAATTCATGGCTGACTTCTATAAACAGTATCAGAAATATTTGTGCACATCATTCAAGGTTATGGAACAGAGTAATACCATATAAACCGCAATTACTTTCTGCCCACAAACATCCTGAATGGCATGAGAATTCCATTGATAATTCTAGGCTTTTCTCGATTTTGACAATATTAAAATATCTTATGAATCAAATAGCACCTCAAAGTGGCTGGAAGTATCGATTACTTGACCTACTAAAATCACCAAAGTATAACATTCCATTATTTCAAATGGGATTTCCTGATGATTGGGAGAGTATGAAATTATGGAAGGATATCTTCGATGAGGATCGATAAAAGCACAGCATTCAACTGCTAACATTGGAAAAATATCCTATCCTTGTGTTCTTTACCTTGTGGGCTTTTTGCCATGACCGTTATGCACAATCAATTATAATTTATTCAGAAATAAGCGAGTTAATTAACAAAAAGGAAAATCAAGATGAAACAAACAAAATCTATAAAATTGACAGTATTCTGTTTTCTCTCACTGGCAATTATTCTGTTTATTGGATGTACTAATATAAGTGATCCAGAAACAAGAACACCTGAAATAATAAATAAAACTTTAATATTCGATGAACTGAAAATAGATGTGATCGGGATCAACCAGGAAATATGGTACGATGTAGACTTTACAGGATATAACTTCGTTCGTATCATATGGGAAGAAAATGAAAACAATAACGAATACACAGGAGATGTTAGCGTTTCTGCTTATTATGAAGACGGGATAACACCATACTTTGAAGATAAAAACAACTCATATTCTTCCTGGCAGTGTAATAATCCAACAACTGAAACAAACCTAAAAATTAAGGTTACTACCAACAACAATATTCAAGGCACTTTTGCAATTAAAGTTTATGTGCCGGATATGGATATATTTGAATCTAGTGGATTACCTCTTGACCGATTGATGGAATATGAAGTAAACGATGAAAGATTTAAATGGTTTTCTACATTTTCATTCGAATTGGAAAAAAAGTTCATAGTTGAATGGTTTGAAAAGAATAATCTATTTGATGCAGACATAAAAGTAACTGCCTACAAACAAGATAGATGTACAATAATATTTGGGCCAGAAGATACCATGAACAATAATGGTAATATTATTGATTTAACCAATGACAGTTTAAATTACGATAAACCTCTATTCTATTTAAAAGTAGAATCAAAAAACGAAGAGACGATTGGTTCATTCGCATTAAAAGTTAAACTTTATGAATAGTTGATGAAACATGAATGGATTTCTGAATAAAATTAGTACTAAAGTATATAATCGAGAATTGACTGTGCATAACATTGGCGAAATGACTAATCCCTTTTTATATTTCCCTTGTTCGCTTATAGCCATGACCGTTAGCTACAATGACCTGACCGCCGGTATTCGTTTTTTACAAGGAATGTTATTTTCGGCATCCAAGGGTCCGAACAACTGCTGCATGGATCACCATTGATATTATCAACTCCGATCCGTACCTCAAGTGCCTTTATAAATTTGACCGTATAAAAAAACAGCTTTGATCTGAAGTTCATAATCTATTGATTTAATCCTGACAATATCGTATATTTACGGCCGATATTTTGGGGAGTTATTTTGTTTTTTAGAACCGCCCATATTTTGATGATAATGCTGATCGCAAGCCAAATACACTCTCAGCAGGACAGCACCAGGTCGGAAATTCCGGTTTCTGCCTGTATAACGCCTGTCGTTCTCATCGCTTCAGGATCTTTCATCAGCGGAAGTAGAATCGAAAAAGATCTGCAGTCCGACATTGCAGAATTTACCGACAGCAGTTTCGGCAGGGATATAGACGATTTCACCGCTCTTGCTCCGGGAGCAGGTGTTTTCCTGTTCGATATGTTCGGGGTAAAGGCGGAAAACACATTCTTTGACCGTTTTAAGTACACAGTTATAGCGAACATGGCGTCCCAGGCGGTCGTGCAGAGCCTCAAATATACGACGGACAAACTGCGTCCGGACGGAGAAGACAGGCTGTCGTTCCCCTCGAATCACACGAACATAGCCTTCACGAACGCAATGATCCTCTGGCACGAGTACAGAGGCTCGAGCAGCTTGGCCGCATACAGCGGATTCGTTCTCGCCGCAGGGACAGGCGCGCTGCGCATCGTTCACAACAAGCACTGGACTGGAGATGTTCTTGCAGGAGCCGGCATAGGTATGCTCTGCGCGAATCTGGTTTACAGGTTCAGGCCGCTTGAGAACTGGCATCCTTTCGGTACTGCCGAAAGAAAAACAAACCTGCTGCCGGACATTTCCGAAGATAAGTTCGGCTTAACTTTGATCTGTAATTTCTAGGAGAAAAATATAATGAACAGCAGAAAGTCAGAGGGAAATTTCATAGTAAAAAGATTAAACAGTTTCAGATTCGCATCAAAAGGATTTGTTACTATGGTCAAAGAAGAAGCCAATTTCAGAATTCAGCTTATCATACTTATAATAATTATTTTTCTCGGATGTTTCTTTAAAATATCCGGCCACGAATGGATCCATATCGTACTTGCTTCAGGGTTCGTAATCATGGCAGAGATATTAAACTCCGCAGTTGAAAGAATAGCGGACTATCTGTCTCCCGAATTCGATCAAGCTATAGGGACGATAAAAGACATTTGCGCCGCTGCAGTACTGGTTGCTGCAAGCATATCCGTAGTCATCGGGCTTATAATTTTCATTCCAAAATTTTGATCATAAAATACGGGGGTATGCAATGACAGGAAGCTTAAAATTAAAAAGAGACAGAAAATTTCTGAAGTCGAACTGGGATGTTCTTGAGTTCGACAGCTCGGATCAGGCAAAGAAAATTCCGGTTCCGCCTATGGAAAAACCCTACACATCGAAACGGGGCACAGTGATAAAAATGCTAAAGCCTGAAGAATGTAAAGGTATAGGCGATATTTCCCTTAAAGAAGCGATCCTGCAGAGGCAAAGCAGGCGGAAATATACAAACGATATCATAAGCTTTGAAGAGCTTTCATTTCTGCTGTATGCGACCCAGGGAGTAAAAAAGAATTCGGGAAGACATTCCTTCAGAACTGTTCCTTCAGGCGGCGCCAGGCATCCTTTCGAGACTTACCTTTTCGTGTGGAATGTTGAAGGGATCGATAAAGGACTATACCGTTATCTGCCTTTAGAACATGCGGTCTGCCTTGAAAGAAAATATGTGAAAGGCATGGAAAAAGAACTCGATTCAGCTACCATGGGGCAGTTTTGGAAAGCCGGAGTTTATTTTATCTGGACAGCGATACCCTATAGGACCGAATGGAGATACATAGACGCTTCAGCAAAGCTGATAGCAATTGACGCCGGACATCTCTGCCAGAACCTTTATCTTGCGTGTGAAGCAGTCGGATGCGGAACCTGCGGAATAGGCGCGTACAGCCAGAAGGAAGCTGATTCGTTTTTGAGCGTGGACGGAAAGGACGAATTCTGCGTTTATATGGCTCCGGTAGGTAAAGTGTAAATAATTTTATGAGGTAATTATGAACGGATTTTTTTCAAAAGAATTTTACGGCAATACTGCTGAAAACTGGCTCTATTCTCTCCTTTTCCTCATCGGCGGTTATGTATTGTCCAAGATCATCTACTGGCTGTTCAAAGGGGTCGTAAAGAAACTGACCGCAAAGACGAAGAATACTCTCGACGATGCTCTGATCGAAATGATCGAAAAACCTGTCATATTCTCTATCATAGTTCTGGGTGCGTGGACAGGATTCAGCAGACTGCATTTTACTGTTAATGTCGATACTTTTATGAATCATACTTTCACTTTTCTTCTCATCTGGACGATCACCTGGCTTTTAGTCAGAGCGGTGGACGCAATATTTTCCGAACTTATTATACCGCTTACTGAAAAAACTGAAAACACTTTTGACGATCAGATAGTCCCGGTTCTGCGTAAAGCTCTCAAAAGCATTCTCTGGATACTCGGAGTGATCGTAGGGCTCGATAACGCGGGATTCGATATAATGGCGCTTATCGCGGGTCTCGGGATCGGCGGCCTGGCTCTGGCTCTTGCCGCGCAGGACACGGTGAAGAACGTCTTCGGCGGTGTGATGATATTCATCGATAAACCTTTCAAGATAGGCGACAGGGTGATTATAGACGGCAATGACGGCTTCGTAACAGAGGTTGGAATAAGAAGTACCCGGATAAAGACACTTGCGAACAGGATCATAACTCTGCCGAACTCCAGATTCGCCGAATCAAGCATAGAGAACATATCCGCCGAGCCGCACAGGAAGGTCGTTATCAACCTCGGTTTAACATACGACACGCCGCCGGACAGGATGGAGCTTGCTATGAATATACTCAACGGGATCGTGGATGCGAATCAGGATTCATTAATGCCCGACAGGATCGTGTCATTCAACAACTTCGGTGATTTCAACTTAGGCATACTTTTTATTTACTACATAAGACCGGGTGCAGATATTCTGGCGGTTCAGTCGAAAGTTAACCTTGAGATACTCCATAAATTCAATGACAGCAAACTAGAGTTCGCTTTCCCGACGCAGACTATATACAAGAAAGACCTGTAAAAACAAAAACCCCCGAAATTCGGGGGTTTTTAATTTTATCTAGAATAAGCTGTATCCAACGGTCAGTCCGACCATCACGATCGATACCATGCTCATAAGCTTTATAAGAATATTTAATGAAGGTCCCGAAGTATCTTTGAAAGGATCTCCGACTGTATCGCCTGTGACAGCTGCTTTATGCGCGTCCGAACCTTTTCCGCCCAGATTGCCTTCCTCGATGTATTTCTTTGCGTTGTCCCATGCTCCGCCTGAATTAGCCATGAATATAGCTAGAACGAAACCTGATGAAGTTCCTCCTATCAGAAGTCCCATGACGCCTGCCACGCCGAATAACCAGCCCGTAAGAATAGGGATTATAATAGCGAGCAGTGACGGAAGCATCATCTCCTTCTGAGCGCCTTTAGTGGAGATCGCTACGCAGCGCGCGTAATCCGGCTCTCCCGATCCGTCCATGATGCCTTTGATCTCCCTGAACTGTCTTCTTACTTCATCCACCATCGCTCCGGCGGCTCTTCCCACAGCCATCATTGTAAGACCGCTGAACATGAAAGCCATCATGGCCCCGATCAAAATACCGATGAGTACGATCGGGTTCATAAGGGTAACATTGAAATGGGTCATAAAATCACCAAGTTTTGCTGATTCAACTGCGATATTACCCGCTTTATCAAGTATTGCTTCGACTCCTTTAGATTCAGCTATTCTTAACATAGCGATCTTTATCTCGTCAACATAAGATGCGAGCAGTGCGAGTGCAGTAAGAGCGGCTGAACCGATCGCGAATCCTTTTCCTGTCGCCGCGGTCGTGTTGCCCAGTGCGTCCAGAGCGTCGGTTCTTTTTCTAACTTCAGGGCCGAGACCGCTCATTTCGGCGTTGCCGCCCGCGTTGTCCGCTATCGGGCCGTACGCGTCAGTGGCAAGAGTGATGCCCAGAGTAGAAAGCATACCCACGGCCGCTATTCCGATCCCGTATAATCCCATTGTAATATTTGCGGGATCCCATGAAGCCGCGAACATGAACGCAAGAAAAATACCTGCGGATACCGCGAGAACAGGTATGGCAGTGGACATCATACCGAGCCCGATACCTGAGATGATTACTGTGGCGTGTCCGGTCTTGGCATTCTCGGCAACGGTCTGCGTGGGCCTAAACGAATGAGAAGTGTAATACTCGGTAGCTTTACCTATAACGATACCTGTGATAAGACCGGTAATGATCGATCCCCATATTCCAACATAGTTATCAAGACCGATGTATCTGAGCAAAAAGTACGATGAAACAGCAATAAGCACGGAGCTTATGTTCACGCCTTTAGCTAAAGAAGCCAGAAGTTCTCTCTGGTTGGCGCCTTCTTTCGTTTTGACCATGAATATTCCGATCAGGGAAAGAACGATACCTATCGCGGCTATTATCATTGGCGTAATAACGAAATTCATCTGCATATCAATATTATCAGTCCCAACAAAGATAGCAGCTCCGAGAGAAGCGGTAGCCAGTATTGATCCACAGTAAGATTCGTAAAGGTCAGCGCCCATTCCGGCAACATCACCCACATTATCACCCACATTGTCGGCTATAGTAGCGGGGTTCCTCGGATCGTCTTCAGGTATATTGGCTTCAACTTTACCTACAAGGTCGGCTCCTACATCTGCGGCTTTCGTGAATATACCTCCGCCTACCCTTGCGAACAGAGCCTGTGTTGATGCTCCCATACCAAAAGTAAGCATTGTAGTAGTAATCGCGAGAACCTTATGAGCCGGATCAGCATTTTCTATAAAGTGATTCAAAAGAATGAACCACAAAGATATATCAAGCAGTCCCAAACCTACGACCACAAGTCCCATCACCGCCCCTGATCTGAAAGCAACTCTGAGACCGTCATTAAGTGATTTCTTTGCTGCCCAGGCTGTCCTTGCGGACGCATATGTAGCCGTCTTCATGCCGAAAAATCCTGCAAGACCTGAAAAGAATCCCCCGGTTAAAAACGCGAAAGGAACCCACGGGTTCTGGATCTTTAAAACATAAGCCATAACAGCGAAAATACTGGCCATGACAATAAATACGATGCTGACCACCTTATACTGCTGCTTAAGGTAAGCCATCGCTCCTGCGCGGACATGAGCCGCGATCTTTTTCATTTTGTCAGTACCCTCGTCTTCCTTCAAAAGCTTTTTATAGAAGTAAAAAGCGAAGATCAGGGCGAGTACCGAGCCTGCGGGAGCAAGCCAGAACAGGTTGTTGATCATTTTGTTCCCTCTTTTTTGTTTTTATCTATTCCAATTCTTTCATTTTTTAAACGCGGTAAAATAATGATTACTAAAGAAAAAAGCAACCCGAATAATGTCAGAACTTTTGAAATATTGTATGGTTTTGATATGTATCTGAAAATGATGTCATGTTCGCCCTCAGGCAGCTCAACGGCCCTGAATGTGAGGTCGGCCTTATATATCTCAAGTTCATTCCCCTCTTCATCATAAGCATGCCAGTACGGGAAATAATTATCTGTCATAACCACGATCCCGTTCCTTTTCATACTGACCTTTAATTCGATCTCGTTCCCGGTGTATTTGTAGCTCAAGACATCTCCCGCGGCAACGGAATCAACATCCTGGAATTCAAGAACCGGCTTCTTTTCAAGAATAACGGTTTCTAAAGGATCGAATTCCGACTTCAAAATATCGATGATCTTATCCTCGTCTTCTACAACCATATGATCTGCAAGGATGAACGCTCTCGGGAAATAGTTCGGGTTAGGCAGTATCTCACCCTGCGCGTCTTTCGGCTGATACATCAAAAACCTTACGCCTGCGAGATTTAAAAGATTGTTTTCATAGTAATTATTCAGATTATAGGTAATGTTTACATCCGTATTGACGCCCTCTTCATTTATTCCTCTGAATTTTCTGAACCACTTAAGCTCGTTATCATGGAAGCCTGTAAGAGTTGAAACCCCGTGGATCGGGAGCTGGTTGGCTCCGAACATGTTAAGGTCGAAAACCCTGAAATACCCTTCCTTAGCCTCAAGATCCCTGAGCTGTTTCGTGAGTTCGATATCGGTGAATTTTATGCCCAGACCGTCTTTATCTACGGTTTTGATGAATTTTGAGTTTATCCTGTATGTGTCAATGAAGAAAAGCACCGTGATGACAGTGATGAAAACTGATGCGCTGAATTTATTCTTCAGAAACAGAATTACGGCAGTGAGTGAAAGTGAGATGAGAAATACTCCCGCGACTATACCGTTCCTTATCACGCCGGCATATTCCTCTGAAGGCATTCTCGGAGGTTCAAATATTGATCCGTAAAGGTCAAGCATACCCGAAAGTGCGAAGGATTTTATCATTCCAGCAGCAAAAATCACAGGCACGGCAATTATCAGGAATTTAACTATTTTATCCTGCTTATTCTCTTCTTTGACCGAAATAATATAGTCGAGCATTACGGCAGACATCACCGAAAGAGTAAAAGTCAGAAGGAAAAGTATCATCCCCTGTCCCCTGAACATTTTTACGACCGGTATGAGAGTATAGGCGAGTTTGAAAACGGGAGTGTGGTCAACCAGCGAGTACAGAAC
>JAQVNT010000053.1 GCA_028702975.1 Candidatus Delongbacteria bacterium | reverse complement strand
GTTATGTTCAATCCGAAACGGGCTTCTTTGTCAGTCATGTCTTTTCCCGTGGGATAAACATAATTGTGACTGTCTTTAGCGGCACATTCCCATTCGATCTCGGTAGGAAGCCTTTTTTCAGCCCATGTCGCGTAAGCTACGGCATCATCGTATTCTATGTCAACTACCGGCTGGTCAGGCTGATTGAACCTCCTGTCCCTCATTTTCGAAAGGCTTCCCTTGGGCTTGTAACCTGTTTCTGTCAGGAATTTACTGAACTGGGAATTGGTAACTTCAGTTTCATCCATATAAAAATCTATGGCTTTAGCAGTGTGCTGCGGTCGCTCAAGCTCCGAACCTTTATCTGAACCCATTTTAAAGCTGTGACCTTTGATAAGCATCATCTTCTTATTGTCCTGCTTTGAATAGTAGAACTTATCAGTATAGGACCTTCTTTTCTTGTTCAATTGAGCCTTTTCTGCATCGGAGAGTGTTTTGTACAGAGTTGTATCCTGTTTCGATTTCTTCAATTCGCTGTAAAGCAATACTGTAGAATCCTGAGGAGCTTCAAGAGAATCAACGGGTGTCATAAGAGAATCACCTTCATTAAATCCATACATAAGCATTATCTGGTCGCCGTAATATTTCCAACCGAAAAAAAGAACGACTGCCAGCATCAGAAGAAGAATAAGCAGCCTTGTGTTTCCTTTTTTCTCTCCCTGAGGTTTTGGGGCTTTCATCGGTTTTGGAGCTTTTTCAGGCTTCTGTTTAAGCATCGGCCCACCCGTGGACGCTGACTGCTTCAGTGCCGGTCCTCCCGAACTCTTCTCAAGCTTAGCCCCGCACTTGATACATTTCTTTATCGAGTTGGGGTTCATAGTATTGCAATTAGGACAGATCATTTCAGTCTCCCAATTTATTTTTAAATTATTAACATCGCATCGCCGTAGCTGAAGAACCTCATTCTTTCGTTTACGGCAGTAATATAGGCTTTTTTTATCATTTCGATCGAACTGAATGCAGAAACAAGAAGAATCAGTGTCGATTTTGGAAGGTGAAAATTTGTTATCATGCGGTCTATGACCTTGAACCTGTAACCGGGATAAATGAATATCTCGGTCTCTCCACTTCCGGGTTTTACCAGACCGGAATCTTCAGCGACAGATTCCAGAGCTCTTGCGACAGTTGTTCCTACCGCGAATATTTTGTTGCCGTTGCGTCTGGCTTCATTGATCTTTTCTGCAGCTTCTTCCGAAACGTTAAAGAACTCCTTATGCATTTTGTGGTCGGTCACTCTATCGGTTTTTATGGGTTTGAAAGTCCCTGCTCCGACATGAAGAAGTATATAAACGATTTCCACTCCTCTACCCTTAAGCTCATCTAACAGTTCATTAGTAAAATGCAGTCCGGCTGTAGGAGCAGCTACGGCTCCGGGAATTTTCGCATATACGGTCTGATACCTTGATTTATCTTCGATATCGTCTTTTCTCTCGATATACGGAGGAAGCGGAATATGTCCGTATTTTTCAATAAATTCAAAAAAGTTCATTTCCGTTTCGAACAGAGCTATTCTGTTACCTTCCTCAGTAATTTTTTGTATGCAGCAGGTCACACCCTCTTCAAAAACGATCCTGTCGCCACATCTCACTTTCCTGCCCGGTCTGATCATTACCTCCCAAACATTCTCAGAGACCTCTTTCAGTAGCAGAAGTTCGATCTCGGCTGAATTCCTCTGAGATATCCCGTAAAGTCTGGCCGGTAGAACTTTTGTTTCATTGAGAACAAGAACATCCCCTTCCGAAAAAAAATTCTTTATATCTTTGAAATTAATAATATTAACATCTCCGCCGTCACGGTTCAGAACAAGAAGCCTTGACTGATCCCTCACACCGGTCGGTTTCTGGGCTATAAGTTCTCTTGGAAGTTCGTAATCATAATCTGACACTTCGTACATTTCAAATAAGTCCGAGTTCGTTTTTTACATATTTCCGGGAAAAATGCCTGTAACCCAGTTCAGTCACGATCCTGCCTCTCTGAGTTCTCTGGATGAAGCCCTCCTGAATAAGAAAGGGTTCATAAACCTCTTCAAGAGTATCTGATTCTTCTCCGACTACGACAGCTATGTTCTTTATTCCCACCGGTCCGCCGTCGAATTTGTCGATCATGGAAAGAATTATCGCTCTGTCCATTTCATCAAGGCCCTTTTCGTCGATTTCAAGCGAAAGAAGTGCTTCGCATGCAATGTTCTTTGTTATCATTGACGAATGTTTTACGAGCGCAAAATCCCTGATCCTCCTCAATAGCCTTATCGCGATCCTTGGCGTCCCCCTTGATCTCTTTGAAATCTCTTCAGCTGCAGGATCATCTATCGGAATATCCAGTATTGATGATGATCTTTGGATTATTTTGTATATCTCATGAGAATTATAGTAGCTCATTCTGCACGACACCCCGAACCTTGCCCTAAGCGGTGAAGTCAGATTTCCGGCTTTTGTCGTGGCTCCGATGAGAGTGAATTTGGGAAGCTGCAGCTGAACGCTGTTAGCTGAAGGTCCGCTGCTCAGCATTATGTCTATCGTGTAATCCTCCATAGCCGGATACAGATATTCCTCGATAACAGGTGAAAGCCTGTGTATCTCGTCGATGAATATCACATCCCTGTCTTTCAGATTTGTCAGAAGACCTGCGAGATCTGCGGCTTTTTCCAGCACAGGGCCCGAAGTAACTTTAATATCAACTCCGAGCTCATTGGCTATGAGATGCGCCAGAGTTGTTTTACCGAGTCCCGGAGGTCCGTGAAGTATTGTATGATCGAGGCTGTCATTTCTGATCTTTGCGGATTCTACGAATATTTTAAGATTATCCTTGATTTTTTCCTGACCGACAAAATCCTGGAATTTTAGAGGCCTCAGCGATCTTTCTATCTCTTTGTCTTCCCCTAATTCCGAACCTGTTAAGATAGTTTCTCTCAATTTTACTCCGGAGATTTATTACATATATTACCTTAGATGTACACATGTTAAGTAATATTCATAAAATTATAAAATAATTACAGAGTTTGCAAGCACTATTAAATATTTTTATGATTAAAAAAGCAGGATTTTATCTGAACAGGGCTTTAATACTTCCCCATGTTGCGCTTATGGCGGATGTTTCAATTAAGACAACTACGCTTTCGGAAACTTTCTCGCTTCCGTCATAATCCGAAACTACTATTCTGTAAAATAATCTGGTTCCTTTTGAATGAGGATTCAGATCGATGATCGTATATAAATTCGATGTTCCCTGAGCTGATTGCGTCGTGAACGGGTTAAAAGAAATGTTGTCTGAAGATTTTTCTACACTGAATTCTCTTACATTAAGCTCCACGCCGCTCTGCCACTGGATCTTAACTGCTCCACCAGAATACTCAGCCTTCAGATTAAGTATATCCGTAGATCCGAACACAAATGAAACGGCTAATAAGACATATGTAAAAGTGTTTCTCAATTTTCTCCCGCACTTTAAGTCTTCAACTTCAAAAGATACTACCAAATTCCATCAAAGTCAAGTTGAAAATCTTTTTTAAACCAGACAGCGAAACTACTTTGCTATTATAAGTATCTGTTTTTGAATAAGATTCTGCTTATTTATGAATTCGATCTTACATATCTGTTCTTTTTTCAGGATTTTTACATCTCCTGAAGAAACAAGAGACTTCGGCAATACATATACATCTGTAAAACTGCCGAGTCCTACCTGTTTAGGCCTGATCGTTATATAATCGGTAACAGCGAAATCCACCCTTGATGAATAATCAAGACCGGTAGTTTTTTCGATCCTGACACCGTCCCAGACCGAATCGGAAATAATTCCCCTCTCGATCGCGAAATTATATGACAACAGTTTATACCGGACCGAATTCAGCTCGGTAATAAGCTCTTCCTTCTTTATTACCTCTTCTTTCAGCTGCCTGTTTTTAGTATCAAGTTCACCGAGTTTGTTCCTTTCACTTTCAAGCTCTTCGACTCTTGCCTGAGTGGTCTTAAGATCGGTTTCAAGCTGTTTCTGAATATTTCTGAGTTCGATCTTTTCCTGTTCCAATCCGAGGATCCTGTCCTGAAAAGCCTGCTGAGCAAATTTTTTGATTTCGTTCGGAGATTTATCCGCCTCTCCTTTTGTTATAAACGAACCGTAAAATCCGTTCTCGTAGAAATTCCAGACATAAAGACCTTCATAAGTATAGTCAAAGATATTAACGCTTTCTATAACATCTTTTGCCTGGTCCGGTGAAAGATTTTTCTTATTTGTCAGAAATTCATAAGCGATCTGTTCATGACCTTTAGATCTTGTCATCACGACAGGAGCTTCAAGACCCTTATTCTTTGCTCTTATATCATCCTGAATCGCTTTTAATTCTTTGTCCGACTGCATGATCGTGCTTATCTTATCCTTAATTCCGGGGTTTCCTTCTTTTGATGACTGTTCGGAAAGAAACTGCATGGACTGGTCTGTAAGGACCTTATCGTTCGCAGGATCGATTTCAATATCTTTATAATTTTCGTTCTGCTTAAGTTCTTCAACTATCTTTTCGATCTCGGTCATTTTCTGACTTTTCTTTACGTTAAGCTTTTCAACTTCAGCGATAAGGCTCTTATACTTGTTGAATTTATCTTCGGCCTTTGGTATGAGGCTGTATGCAAATATAATAAGCGATGTCAGTATCAGCGTTGAAATAGCTACATACATGAAAATCACTTTTTTATCTATCTTCTTAACATATTCCCCTGAAAGAGGATCGTCGTCATTTTCAAAGACATAACCCGACTCTGCTCCCTGTTGAACTTTATCAAAGATAGCTTTCTCGTGTTCTTCGAGTATTTTACTTCTGAATTTACCGTAAATACTTTCTCCCTGAGCATTTTCACGGTTATTCAGTAAATCACGTTTTGGTCCTTTATTTTTGTCATCACTCATAAGCAAACCATATATCTATTTTAATGATATAATCCATTGTCCTTAATATAATCTCTCACTTCGTCAATTACAAGGTATTTAATATCTATTTTTTTAGCTGCCATTTTTCTTATTTGTGTTGAAGAAATACCCATCAGAGGGCATATCCGGCTTAATGAGTGGGATACCTGAAAGTCCGTTGAATTACATGAAGTATCCGGTCTTCCTGCAACAATTATTTTTACATTGTCTAGTATATGTTGAAAATTCTTCCACTTCTTGAAATTAATAAGCGAATCGTAACCTAAGATTAGATTCAGCTCCTTTCCGGGGCAGATATTCATGAAATGATCCACCGTTTCGTATGTATATACCGCCCTTTTCATATCTGCTTCAAATGTACAAAGTTCAAATTCATGACTGTCTTTTATCGCCAGTTCGATCATTTTCAATCTGTGATGAATATCGGAGACATTATTATTTATCTTGAAAGGCGAAGCATAATTGGGTATGAAATATAATTTTTCGAGGCCAAACTCCTGAGACAACAGACTGGCAATTACCAGGTGCGCAGTGTGGATAGGGTCAAATGACCCTCCATACAAACCTATTCTACCTGGCATCTTTATTTTTCATTTCGTTAAATTTAGACATAAATAAATGATAGTTGTAATCATCCTCCATTTCAAGATAAGCCCTGGAAATTTTTTCGAGAGACAAAATGTAATAAGATGTATCGTAGTAATTATCTATTACTTCGGTAAAATATACTTTGGCCGCTCGAGGCTGGTCAAGCTTAAGGTAAAGCTCTCCGGCTTCATATTCTTTTCTGGCCAGTTTTTCTCTCAGCTCAATTATTTTCGAACCTGCATCAGATTTGAATTTGCCTTCGGGGAAAAGATCGAGGTAGAGCTGATATTTAGAGATCGCTTTCGAGGTCTCTGCCTGGTCCAAAGTATATCTGGGCGAAAGGTTGTAGTAACATTCGGCATCGTTGAAGTATGATTCTTCTACAAGCTTTGATTCGGGAAAACTCTCTGTCAGTCTTATGTACTCGTATGACGATGAATAAAACTCCCCCAGGTTGAAGTGAGACTGAGCTATCATAAACTGGACAGAATCAATTCCATTCTCGCCGCCATAATTGAGAATTATCCTGTTGAGATCGGTCAGAGCATCTGTATAATTGCCTTTGCTGAATTTTACTTTTGCGATCCTGAAACTTTTTTCAAATCCCACTTTCTCAACATTAAGCTCGCTTGTACACGAAGTGAGAAAAATACTTACTGCTACCATGAAAAGCAAAATTCTTATCATTATCTCCTGCCCCTTCTTCCTGATGACTGGGTTTCAACTTTTTCAAACACATCATCCGTTATTTCAAAATCGTCTTCGTAATCTTCGCCTTCATCTTCGTATTCATCTTCATATTCGTCCTTAACAGCTACAGGTTTTTCTTCCGGTTTCTTTTCGTCAAGTTTTGCCTGATCGACTTTCTTTGACTGTAAAGATGCTATCTCGCCCAAAAATCCTGTTTTTCTGTCATTCAGGTCTTTAATATTTTTAGTCATTTCCGTAACATTTTTATTCTCATTTTCATAGGTAATATTCAGCTGCTCAAGCTCTTTGTCAATATCGGCAAGTCTTTTTTTGTATCCGGAGATATCTGACTCTTTCAGGGCGAGAGCAGATTGGATATCTTTCTGTTCGGACTGAGATTTGTCCGCAATAAGTTTTTCGACAGACCTGGCGATCTCAGATTTCTGAGCGGTTTTATCCGCGATCTCTTTTTCAAGTTTGGAGAGCGCGAGTCCGTCCATTGTTGCATTTTTTTCAAGCTCAGCGATCTCCGAATCAATTGAATTTCTTTTCGTCTCAAGCTCAGCAAGCTGCTCCTTAAAGCTGGCAAGTTTATTCTCAGCCTGCATTGATTTTGTCATTTCTATCTTTATGTCGCTTATGAGAGTATTAAGCTTCGCAATCTTTTCATTGTTTTCATTGTAGGCTGTTTCGTTCTGGTTAAGTATGTCTTTTTCTGTTATGATCGAATTCTCAAGTTCAAGTATCTCTTTTTCAATTTTAAGAACATCATTCTTATATCTGGTTAATTCAGCCTGCTTAAGTACCGTCTCATTCTTGGTCAATAAATCCTGAGTCTGAAGTTCTCTGATAGAGTTGATCTTTTCCAGAATGGTGTTTTTCTGATCGAGCAGATCATTTGACTGTCGTGTGAGAGTTCTGATGTTATTGTCATTTTCTTCTATCAATACTTGCTGTGACGAGATTTGGTTGTCGATCTTTGATGACTCGGTCTCGAGAACGCTTATCTTTTTCTGTATTTCCAGAATTTTAGCTGAATTATCAGGTTTTTTTACTGTAACCTGAGTTGTTTCTTCTTCATCGTCACTCCCGCCGTAATCGTCAAAAGAATCCTCAAAAGATTCGTCGTCAGAATATTCGTCGCCCGATGCCATATCACCCGAATCCATTTCCGATTTTCTTCCTGCCACATCCTGCTTTTCTCCTCCACTGAGCTTAATATCAACTTCAGAAACAGTAAGGGCTGATAATGCTTTGTTGTTCTTTGCATATGATGTAGCGATATAATACAGCTCATTTCCGATCAGAACAGGGAAATCCGTATCAATATCTTTGTTGAAATCTATCATTTTTACATAATTTTTATCAGAAGATCTCCACATATTGATGTCTACAATATGAAGTGAAGGAATATTCGTTTGCCATTTTGTAAGAATTAAATTGTTGTCGTTTATCAGAAAAAGAGAGTTTTTGGATACGACAATGTCATTCACGAGTATATCTGTCTTGGGATTCGTCTGAATAAAAACATTCAGTTTATTGGCTTGCTTTTCAATTCTGGCAAAATGCAGATTTACCTGATTCATTTTGTCGTCAATAAAACTCTGAGGTGTTCTAAGCAGGCTTAAAGCCTTCATATAAAATATCTGGGAACCTGTGTTACTCCACCTGTATGGATAATTTCTGTAGCCGTCCAGATTATCTACAACAGTTACTTCGGAAGTGGAAAGGTCGAGAACGCTTATTGAATAATCGTGATAAAATTCCTCTCCTCTTTTCTCCTGGTTCTTGTAAGAAATGAAAGCTACCAGATCTTTGTCCGAAGGTGAACATAAAGGAGTAAGCTGATGAAATTTTTTATCAAGTACCGTTTCAAATTCCACATCTTTAAATTTATAGTCTTTATAGCTGAAAATATCTTTGGCCATGGTCAGATTGTAAGATCTGTTGTATTTTGCTTTTTTGTCCCTCTTAATAATTCTCCTAGAGAAGAATAACCTGTCACCAGACATATCGAAGGTTGGATCGATCATATACGACTTCTCGTTCTTTGTGTCTTCGTCAAGTCTTACCCTGTATCCGTTAACGGCATAATTATTGATCAGCTCGGGAACAACGACCCTGCATATATAAATCTGCTCCCTGTCAGCCATTCCGTTCCCGTAAAACACGAACCAGTTCTTGTAAGGATGCCACTGAAGACCGACATCTTTAATAAGGTATCTTTTCTTTGTTTTTGATGTCCCTCCGGCGTATGCTTCAGATGAAACCTGAAAAATATTCTTTGTCTCAATGTTGAACAAAAATAGCTTGACCGTCGGATCGTTGTCATAGCTTACCTCAAAACTAATAAGATTATTGTTAAAGGGCGCTATCTGAAGATTCTGTATGAAGCCTCCGCCTATCTGCTCCATCTCACCGCTCAGTATCTCAGTTACGCTCTTCACTGTAATCTCTGAAGCAAATAAGGGAGACATAGCAAGTGATATGACGATTAACATTCTTTTAAGTATTTTTATCTGAGCTGGCATTTACTTTACCTGTTTAAATTTAATACTTTACATCAATATAAACATTTTTCTTCAATTCATCAATCCATTTCTTGAGCTGTTCCCGACCTTTTCTATCCTGAGCAAGGTTCTTTAGAATGTTGTAATCAGTTTCGGGAGTTATTTTATGATCTTCCTTCCTGTCAGTAATCTTGTAGATATAATATCCGTCTTTTTCTTTGATCGGATCACTCATAAAACCTATACTGGCTTCTTTAAAAATATCAAAGTA
>JAQVNT010000052.1 GCA_028702975.1 Candidatus Delongbacteria bacterium | reverse complement strand
ACGAAACGCTGGAACTGGAATTTTCTAAAAATATCATATGTTTCACGGGCCTCAACGGTCAGGGTAAAACAAATATTGCAGAAGCTGTTTCGGTGCTTGGTCTACTTTCGAGTTTCAGGACCGTGAGCTATTCAGAGATGATAAAGTTCGGCGAGAGCGGATTTTATATCAGCGGAGAATTTGTCAACAACAGCGGAAGAGATATTGAAGTGGTTATAAGTTTTGACGGGAAAATAAAAAAAATAATGTATCAGAACAAGAGAATAACAAGATTTTCGGAAATGTGGGGAAAGATCCCCATAGTTTACCTTATTCCGGATGAAAGCCTGATAACCACGGGGCCGCCGGCGTCCAGACGAGATTTCTTCGACAGAATGATCTCGCTGACAGATGCGGATTATCTGCATCTTCTTAACGAATATATTTCGGTCATTAAACAGAAGAATAAAGTCCTTTCGGAAATAAAGGAAGGGAGACCGCAGGCAGCGGAACTGATCGGCATTTACAATTCAAAAATAGCTGCTGACGGGAAAGGGATCTTTGAAAAAAGAACGGAATTTATAAAAAAATTCCTTCCGTATTTTACCGAAATACTTGAATTTATTTCAGACGGTCTGTATTCGGGCTGCATAAATTATGAAACAATAATGGATATGCACGATTACGGAACAAGCCTTACCGGGCTTTTGAAAGAACAAAAGGATCAGGAGATCAGGAGGGGAGTATCTGTGATCGGTCCGCATAAGGACGATTTTGATTTTCTGATAAACGGACGGTCTTTAAGAAAATACGGCTCGAAGGGTCAGCATAAAATTTTCCTTGTAGCCTTAAAACTTGCCGGGACCGAATATATAAAATCCATTACAGACGAATATCCAATTTTCGTACTTGATGACCTTTACTCGGAAATCGATGAATTCAAAAGCCTGAAAGTGGCAAAAATACTCGATAAGGACATCCAGACTTTCATAACGACGAGCAACAGCAGAATAATTGACCAGCTTGATAAGAAAGTTTCTCAGCTTTTCAGGGTGGAAAACGGCAAATGTACGGCGGTATTTTAGATATGAAAAAAAGACCCGATCATACCTATAACGCACCAAGACGGATACCGGGACTGAATTCCGTGCTTAACAGCCTGGTTTCAACAACGCCGGAACTGTCAAAGCTCGGGGTCGTATTAAGAGTGCTGAAAGCCTGGAATGAAACTGTTGGGGAAAAACTTGGAAAGGTCACAAGGGTAATAAAATATGAGAACGAAGTTCTTTTCGTCCGTGTAACAAGCTCGGTCTGGAGGAACGAATTCTACCACATTGAAGATGAGATAAAAACAAAGCTCAGAGGGAAACTCGGAAGCATAAAAATAAAAAAGATAGTATTCTTATAGACCGGAGGAAAAAGGAATGAATGAATTTGAAGAAGTGAACAAAGAAACCTACTCGGCAGACACAATTACAGTACTAAAGGGTTTGGAGGCTGTCCGAATGAGACCCGCCATGTACATCGGGGATATCGGAACGAGAGGCCTACACCATCTTGTGAATGAGGTGGTTGACAACTCGATCGACGAAGCGCTGGCCGGGCACTGTACAAGGGTCGATGTTGAGATAACACAGGACGGGGGTATCTCTGTTCTGGACAACGGAAGGGGTATACCTGTTGACCTTCACAAGGAAGAAAACAAACCGGGCGTCGAAGTTGCGATGACAATACTTCATGCTGGCGGAAAGTTCGATAAAGGTAATTATAAGGTTTCAGGCGGTCTCCACGGGGTTGGTGTTTCCTGTGTAAATGCGCTGTCAAAACAAATGATCACGGAAGTATATAAGCACGGAAAGCATTACAGGATCGAATTCGAAAAAGGAAAAACAGTAAAAAATCTCGAGATCGTTGGAGAATCGAACATAAGAGGAACAAGGCAGACTTTTTATCCGGATCCCGAGATATTCGAGACGACTGTCTATAATTACGAAACTATAGCCCACAGGCTTAGAGTTCTTGCGTTCCTCAACAAAGGCCTGCTGATAACTTTAAAAGACAACAGACAGTCTTCCGTAAAAGAGGACGGAACATTACCTTCAGACGAGTTCATCTACGAAGGAGGCCTTGTCGAGTTCGTTAAATACATTGACGAGAACAAAAAAAGCATCGGCGAACCCATATACATCGAAAAAACAATAGATGATTACCCGCTTGAAGTTGCGCTGTCATGGAATGATACATACAGAGAGAATATCGAATCTTATGTCAATAATATCCACACCATTGAAGGCGGAACCCACGAGGAGGGTTTTAAATCCGCGCTTACCAGGGTCATAAATAAATACGCTCTCGACTCAAAAATATTTAAAAATGACAAAATGAAACTTTCGGGCAGCGACGTCAGGGAGGGTCTGACGGCTGTTATTTCGATCAAGGTCATGGAACCGCAGTTCGAGGGTCAGACAAAAACCAAGCTGGGGAACGGCGAGATCACGGGTATAGTCCAGTCGGTAGTTTATGAGAAACTTCTCGAGTGGATGGACGAGAATCCCAGGATCGCCAGGATGATCGTGGACAAATGTACCGAAGCTCTAAGGGCGAGAGAAGCCGCAAGAAAAGCTAAGGACATGATCAGAAGAAAGTCAGCTTTTGAGGGCGGATCGATGCCGGCAAAACTGTACGACTGCATGAAGGGTACCAACCCGATGGACTGCGAGCTGTTCATTGTCGAGGGGGATTCCGCGGGCGGATCCGCCGTTGACGGAAGAGATATAAAATATCAGGCTATTCTGCCTTTAAGAGGAAAGATCCTCAATGTGGAAAAAGCCAGACTTGACAAAATGCTCGCCAACGAAGAGATAAAAAGTCTTATAAACGCCATCGGTACCGGTATAGGCGAGAACGAAGCCGACTACCCGAACGGAACGAATAATGAAGGTAACGGCGGGGGCGGCGACGGTTTTGCTCTTGAAAAGCTCCGCTACGGTAAAATAATATGTATGGCGGATGCCGATGTTGACGGTGCGCATATCAGCACGCTGCTGCTCACTTTCTTCTTCAGGTATATGCCGGAACTTATTAAAAGGGGGCATGTTTTTATAGCTATGCCGCCTCTTTACAAGGTCTCCAAAGGCAAAGTATCTCATTATGTTTACCCCGGCAATGAAGAGCTTAAAGACAGCCTTGTCGCCGAGCTGGGCGGAGAGGACGGAAAAGGTGTTCAGGTACAGAGATATAAAGGTTTGGGAGAGATGAACCCCGAGCAGCTTAAGGACACAACACTCGATCCGGAGAAAAGGGTCATAAAAAAGATCAATATCGAAGATGCCGTCGAAGCTGACAGAATATTTACCATGCTTATGGGCGATGAAGTGCCGCCGAGAAAGGATTTTATAATCGAAAGGTGTCATTTCGCACAGAACATTGATGCATGACGGTTACGAAATAAAAAAGGCCGGTGTCCGCAGTATAAGCGACATTGCGAAGATACATGTTGGCTGCTGGAGGACAACCTATAGAGCGATAGTGCCTGACGAAAAACTGGACGGGATGAGCCTTGAAAAAAGCGCAGCGAAGTGGAAGGAATTTTTCTTCCGGGATAAGAACAAACCGTCTGCAGGTACTGTTCTGCTGGCAAAAAAAGATAAGGAAACAGTAGGTTTCTGCGCCGGCGGGGAGGTAAGAAGATTTTCTAAACGGACTCAAGGGTATAAAGGGGAGATCAAAGCCGTTTATATTCTTAAAGGGCATCAGAGAAAGGGTATCGGAAGAAAATTTTTGAAGCATTTTGAAGAAATATTTCTAAAAAAGAAAATTTTTTCGTATATTATTTGGGTGCTTAAGGATAATCCCTCAAAAGAATTTTATAGAAGAATGGGAGGGAAACTCTTAACCACAAAGACTTACGAGATAGGCGGCAGTAAACTAAAAGGCCTGTGTTTCGGGTTCAGGATAGAAAACGGGGAATAAAGATGAATTTTAAACAGAAAGTGATCAATACGATTAAAATGAAAGGCTCGGCCGTGTGTGTCGGACTTGATGTTGAACTTGGAAAGCTGCCTCAGATACTGAAAAATGAAAAAGATCCGGTTCTTAAATTCAACAAAGAGATAATCGCGGCTACCAAAGAATATTCTGCGGCATACAAACCTAACCTCGCCTTCTATGAGCAGTTCGGCACCAAAGGGTTTGAATATTTTGAGAAAACGCTTGAACTGATGGGCGATGACGTGCTTAAGATAGCGGACGCAAAGAGGGGCGATATTGGCAACACCTCAAAAAAATATGCTAAAGCTTTTTTCGAGACTTTCAACTGCGATGCGGTAACGGTAAGCCCTTATATGGGCGAAGATTCAGTCACCCCGTTCCTTGAAAGAGAGGATAAGGGCGTTTTTATACTGGCGCTGACCTCCAACAAAGGCTCGTTCGATTTCCAGATGCAGAAAATGCCTGACGGAAGATATCTTTACGAGATCGTAATAGAAAAGATCAGCTCATGGAATATAAATAAGAACTGCGGCCTTGTTGTAGGCGCGACACATCCCCAAATGTTCGAAGGGATAAGACATCTGGCTCCCGATATGCCTTACCTGATACCCGGGATAGGAGCGCAGGGGGGTGATCTTGAGAATACCGTAAAGTACGGGTTCGTGAAGGACGAGGTGCTTGCTCTTGTAAATTCGTCAAGAGGGATAATATTTGCCTCAGACGGTCCTGATTTTGCGGAAAGGGCCGGTGAAGAGGCTAAAAAATTAAGGGATATGATAAACAGTTATATGTAAAGGGCCGGTAACTAATGAGTAATCTGAAAAAACTGCTTGACTCAAATTTTCTCGAATATGCGAACTATGTCGTGAAGGACAGAGCCATACCTGACATGAGGGACGGACTTAAGCCTGTCCAGAGAAGGGTGCTTTTCTCGATGTTCCGCATGGATGACGGCAGATTTAACAAGGTGGCCAATATTGTCGGGCACACGATGCAGTTCCACCCGCACGGGGACAGTTCGATCGGGGACGCGCTGGTCGGTATTGCCTCAAAAAATTATTTTATTGAAACCCAGGGCAATTTCGGCAATATAGTGACAGGAGACAACGCGGCCGCGCCAAGGTACATCGAGGCCCGTCTGACCCCGCTTGCCAAAGAGGTCCTCTTCAACAAAGAGATCACAAAATTTACGGATTCGTACGACCGGAGAAATCAGGAACCGGTCGCCCTGCCGGCAAAGATACCCGTGCTTCTGCTTCTGGGAGTTGAAGGTATAGCTGTGGGAATGTCGACAAAAATACTGCCGCACAATTTTAACGAGGTGCTTCAGGCTCAGATAGATTATCTTGAGGGCAGGGAATTCAGGCTCTATCCGGATTTTATTCAGGGCGGCATAGTTGATGCGGGTGAGTACGCAGACGGCAACGGGAAGGTCAGGGTCAGGGCCGTTATTGAAGCGCCGACAGACAAAAAACTCGTAATAAAAGAAATCCCCTACGGAACTACGACGGAGTCTTTGATAGCTTCAGTGGAGAAAGCTTCCAAATCCGGTAAGATAAAGATAGCGTCGATAAACGATTACACAACCTCGGAAGTCGAAATAGAAATAAATCTCGCTAGAGGGTACAATTCGGATGAGGCGATCTCTGCTCTCTATGCATTCTCGGAATGTGAAAAAAGCATTTCCGTTTCTCTTCTCGTTATAAATGATAAAGTTCCTGTGATCTCTACTGTCACCGATATAATCAGACAGGCGACGGACGATCTTAAGGAGTACCTCAAAACCGAGCTTGAAATAAAACTCAACCAGCTTAAAGAAAAGTTTCTGGCCAGGACACTTGCGCAGATCTTCGTCGAGGAAAGGATATATAAAAAGATCGAAGAGCTCAAGAATTATACGATGATCCTGAACGCCGTGAAAGACTCTTTCATACACTTTGAATCAGAATTTTACAGAGAGGTCACCTATGACGATGTTGAAAAACTTCTGCTTCTGCCGATAAAGAAAATTTCAAGGTTCGATATCGATAAAAACAAAAAAGAATTAAAAGAGATAGAAAAAGAGATAAAACAGGTCGGCAAAAACCTGGGCAGGATGAAAGATTATACAGTTGACTATATAAGTGAACTGATAGCCAAATACGGCGAAAGTCACCCCAGGCGTACAAAGATAGAAAGCATCGAAACGCTTCTGGCAAAGGATGCGGCGATTGAGAACTTAAAACTTCATTATGACAGATCGACCGGGTACCTGGGAACGAATGTCAAATCTGATGAATACACGATGGTGAGTGAATTTTCACATGTCCTATTAATGTTCAAGAACGGCATGCATAAAGTGGTAAAAGTGCATGAGAAGGAGTTCATCGGCAAAGGTCTGCAGTATTTTGATGCTACGAACAGGCTTGAAGGCGTGATTTTCTCTCTAATTTACCGGGATAAAAAAACGAACTGGTGTTATTTAAAAAGGTTCAACGAGATAAAGTATATTCTGGATAAAGAGTACAGGTATTATCCGGAAGGCTGCAGGCTGGAATACTTTACGAAAAGGACGGACCTTCATTTCATCTGCGAGTTCGAAGCGTCGAAAAAAATGAGAAATTTTTCTGCGGAATTCGATCTTTCGGACTATAAGGTCAAAGGTCTTAGTGCGAACGGCGTGAGAATATCCAGCAAGAACATCGTTAAGATAAGGGCGGAGAAAGAGGAAAAAGATGAAGTGAAACTCCAGCCGGATCTTTTTGAACAGACGGCGGATGACGAAGGCGATCCAAAATAAACGGGGGCGGGTTATGAAAAAAATATTATTATCTCTGATCTTTACAGCGGTTTTCTGCTGTTACAGTCAGTCGGCATTCGACGACGGCAGCAGTGAATTCACAGGATTCGGAGGAGACCTGATAGACAGCAGCGAAGGTATGCCCATTGAATTTCAGGGGACAGAAGGAACATCTGCGCCTTCTCCTGACAACGGTCAGACGGCTGAAGAAATTATAAACGTCGGTGAGGTCCAGGATCAGATAGAGGTTGTCGAACCGGTTGAGAACCTGCCGGATATCAGCGAAAAACTGCCGGAACTGCTCAATAATATATTCGACGGAAGAAATGTTAAAACCGAAGAACTTCTTGGAGGCGACGACCCTGAGATACAGGGCTACATTTCTAACCTTCAGCAGTCGCCGTTCAACGGGGATATTATCAGTTTTGAAGTGAGCGTGCCCGGAGACGAATCCGTAAGGCTTTTTTTATATAATATGGAATCTGAGTTTCTTTTTCAGATATCACCAGTTGAGGATTACGAGCAGAATATAAAGATGATACCTTTTCCTGTAAAAGACAGGGGCGTGAGCTGGCATCCTTCAAAAAATGCGCTGGTTTTTTACTCTAATGGTTACGAGAACAGGGAACAGATTTTCATAGCAAAAATAACAGATCCTTATTTTATTGAGGAAGTGCCTGTAATTATTCAGAGAATCGAGTTTGAAGAGCCAAAAAGAACCGTCAATCACTGCCTTTATGCAGATTTTAATTCTACTGGAGAAGACCTTTATTTTACTGTCAGGATCGAAAAGGAGAATATAAAGGAAAAATACAATAGGTACTTAAATATTGCAGTAGCTGAAGACATCTTCAAATATGAGCCGGACGGTTTCAGTGATGTAAAATATAAAGTACTCTTCAATAGAAAATTCGATCAGATCAAGCCTGTATCTTCACCTTCAGATCCTGATGTCATAGCCTTTTTAAGCTTCAGCGATGAATTTAAGGAAAATTACGGTTATGCAAAATACTCTCTGGTGGTCTATAACCTCAAAACCGGCAAATCGTCTCTAATAGACAAACTGACCGGATACAGAGATTACCCTTACCAGTGGGGACCGTCGGGGAAAAGGCTGTATTACTGCGCGGCACTGCCTATACAGAAGACCCCGAACGCCTTCAGGGAAAAGAGGATGAATATTATCAATCTTCAGGTAGCGGAAATGAAATTCGGTAATGACGGGTCCATTAGATCAAGGATCGTTGAAAATTCGAGCTCGCCCTATATAATGGGTGATGTTGCAACGAAAGATCAGGGCATATCATTTGTTTCAGATGACCTTCTGCTTATGGCAAAATACGACCCTTATGAATCGATCTTCCTTGTCGATATGGAAAAATGGAGTAAAAATGACGGATTTTATATAAAACAGCTTCCGATTTCTGACGATACGGATTTCCCTGTACTCGGTGAAAAATCTTTCATATTTCTAAAATATCAGTATTTTAACATGCCTGATAACACAATTAAGACGGTAAGTACAGTTAATGCGATACCTTACGAACCTGAAGTGGATGAAGAAGCATTGAGAAGAAAGAAAGAAAGAAGAGCCAAAAAGAAGGCTGAAAGAAGTATTGAAAGCGGCGAATAGAAATGCGGGCGGAAATTTTTCCGCCCTTTTTTTTAGTGGCTTCCGCCGTAGGCCATTTTGATAAGATGGTCCAGGGTTAAAAGTATTTCGTTCATATATTCATCAACGGCCCTGACGCTGCCCGGAAGAGCATAGATCAGGGTCTTTTCTTTTATTCCGGCGACGCTTCTTGAAAGGAGCGCGTTGGGTATGGTCTGACCGTACTTGATCCTGATGTGGTCCATGATTCCCGGGATCAGCTTGTCGCAGAACCCGCTCACGACTTCGGGCGTGATATCTCTCGGGCCTATGCCGGTCCCGCCTGTTGTAAAAATAATGTCGGCATATTCGGAAACGGCTTTTTCCAGAGATCTCTGCAGCGATTCCTTATCGTCCGGCATGATTTCAGAAGTTATTTCAGTTTCAATACCTTTAAAATGCTCTTCGAGTTTTTCCTTTATCTTCGGGCCGCTCTTATCTTCGTAAACACCTCTGTAGGCACGGTCGCTTAAGGTAATTATGTGTATCTTCAGCGGTTTTTTAATATACTCGACCGAGTCCCCGACAGAGATCATGCCGGTTTTTATGACTTTGCAGAACATGCCTTCGTCGAACATGATGTTCCAGCCTGTTTCTTTTAAGACCGGGCTGTCGTAATAATGAGGTTCCTTGCCTATCTGCGTCACTTCGAC
>JAQVNT010000051.1 GCA_028702975.1 Candidatus Delongbacteria bacterium | reverse complement strand
GGGCGATGGCGTCTGAGACCGCAATAGCATTAATTATATAGATAAACTCAGATGTGAACCTTCGGTACTCTAGTTTATTGTGGTTCAGGCAGATATAAGAAAAGATGGACGGGAGCTGCCATTTTCTTGCCATCATATAGCCGATTTCATTATGCGCCACGATATTGTCTATCTGTGACAGATCTGTATGGCTTGCCTTTTTTGTGATCTCGCTTTTCATCCGTTCGGGGTAGTATATAGCCGTGAAAAGCTCTCCGATATCATGAAATAGAGCGTAAAGGAAAAAGTTCTCAGGATTATGTCTGGTTTTCCTGTAGAAATTCACTTTATCAATAATGTCCTTACAGATGTATGAGGACATTATGGTTTTTTTGATCACCAACTCCGCCATTTCGTTCAGGTTGAGCGAGAGAATCGAACATGTAAACAAAATATTTCTCAGAGAAGTATTGTCAAGTTTAACTATTGATTCTGTGATGCTGCTTTTTGCATCTTTGGATTTAATATCTGGATTGAGATTACAAAAAACATCCAGGAACTTTTTATTGGCTGCTATATAACCGGCGATCAACGAAATATCAAAATCGTTGCCTTTAATATTTTTTGCTATCTCATTTACTTCCCTGGGATAATCCGGAAGGCTTTCTATTAAGGGGATTAATTTACCCAGAGTTATTATTTCATTCATGTCAAAATACCCTTTTAAGTGGGTATTATTTCTTGAGACTGTTAATTTCTTCTTCGAGCTTTTTTATGTTATTCTCGATCTCTTTTTTGTCGCTTTTCAGTTTTTCAATCTTATCTTCTGTTTCCTTGATCTTATCTTTTGAAGCTTTGATCTTTGCCTCAATTCCTGTTATGTCTTTCTCTATCTGAGTGATCTTGTCTTCATTTTCTTTGATCTGTTTATCATAATCCTGTGCGAAAGCGCTGAACGACAACCCTACAAAGACCGCCAATAAAACTAATTTTTTCATAATAACTCCTTTTTAACTGTTTACAGATCGTAAAATATTATTATTTGAACAAAATGTCAAGATTAATTGTCCTTCTTAAAAATTAAGTGTAGATCTTAAGATATCCGGATGTAAGGTCATCAGAAGAAATATCCTGTTTTAAAAACCGGGAAAGGATCCTTCCCTCCTTTATAAAGCAGAATTCATCACACATTTCGTATAGACTTTCAAGATCATGAGAGCTTATGATAACGGTCTTGTTATGGCTTTTACACATGTATTTGATAGCAGAAATAATATCTATTCTTTCTTTGAGATCAAGTGAGTTAAGAGGCTCATCCAGTATCAGTATTTCGGGGTCATTTAAAAGAGTTAATGCAAAAGCCGCTTTTCTTTTCTGGCCTGATGAAAGGTTTTTGTAAGGCTTTGATTTTATTTTGTCACAGAAAGTATCGGAGATTATCTGAAGGATCTGCTTCCTGTTTATTTTATTTTTGCTTAACTTTGAAAGTGCAGTCATATTCTGATACAAATTAAGATGTCCATAAGGGAGTATATCATCTATCATAAAACCGAAGTTACTGTTATCGGGTTTAATAATATCTCCGCCGGTTTTATCAGTTATTCCGAGTATGATCTTGAATAAAGTTGTCTTGCCGCATCCGTTCGGTCCGATTATTGCGGTTATTTTATTGCTTTTAATGTCCAGATCAAGCCCGGAGAAAACATGATTGCCGGAAAACGACTTGACAATATTTTTTAGCTGAACTATCGGGCCGTTCATTAAATATCCTCAACATTTTGTGAACTATGCCAATGTTAAGTAAGTTAAAAGGAATTATCAAGTATTAAGTATAAAAATTATATTTGAAAGCTTGACTTGTTAAAAACAAAATGATATAATTAATGTCCGGGGACAAATTATGAAAATTATTTTACTTATACTGTTACCAATAACTTCGTATGCGGGTATATTCTTCATATCGGAAGCCGACATTAATTCAAGAACAACAGGATTAAGAAGTTCCGACTTCGCAGTTGTTTCCTATGCGCCAAATATTGTTTCAAATCCTTCTTTTCTTGCCGGCCAGGAAAGCATTTACCTCGTTTCTTCATACCACCGGCATTTTACAGAAGTGAATTCCGGAAGCATAACATTTTCGCATCCCAACCTGATCTATAAAAAGATTCCTTTGGCAGTCTCCATTTCTACTATCAGTTACGGTGAATTCGTCAGTATAGATACGGGTAGCAATTACTCACCTTACGAGACTATGCTTGTCCTGTCGTCAGCGTATAAATACAAAGAAGTACTGTTCGGTGTTAATTTAAAGTACTTATACTCCTCTATCAATAATGAATACAGCTCGTCCGGACTGATCTTTGATCTGGCTTCTTCATATAAATTATTCTCGGATAAATTGTTTCTCTCGGCAGGTATCTTCAACACAGGTTTTCAGATAGATGAATATTACGATGAAAATGAATCTGTAGAGGGATTTATTAAAACAGGTGTAGGCTACAGGCTTGACAAACTTCCTTTGACGCTCATGATACAGAACGATCTATATTTTGTGGGAAGAACAAGAACGGCGGCCGGAGTTGAGTTCAATGCCAAAGAAAATCTCACCGTAAGGGCAGGGTATGAATTGTCGATAAGAGATATGAATATCGGGACTGCAACAAAAAATGAACAATTTTCGGGATTATCCCTGGGCGCAACAATATTATTTATGGATTTCGGGTTTGATTTTTCTTATCTTATCAACGGTGAAATGGATAACGAATTTTCGATGACGATGAATCTTAATTTGAATAAATATCTAAAGTAAAAGAAGGAGTAAAAGATGCCGAGTGTAAACAAAGTGTTTCTGATCGGAAATTTAGGGAAAGACCCTGAAGTAAAATACACGCCCAGCGGTGTTCAGATCGCAAAATTTTCACTTGCCACAAGTGAAAGGGTTAAAAGGAATGAGGCATGGGAAGAGAAAACTGATTGGCATAATATCGTTCTTTTTGCGAGGCAGGCTGAGTACGCAGGTGAATACCTGAAAAAAGGTATGACAGTTTTTATAGACGGGAAAATATCTACGAGATCCTGGGACGATGAGAACGGTGTAAGAAAATACATAACAGAGATAATTGGTAACGTTGTAAAGAACCTCTCCGTTAAGAGAGATGACACTTCATCTTCATCAGATACAGAAGACAACGGTAATCACAATTCTGAAAAAGATACTGAACCGATGGACGATCTTCCTTTTTAGAGAAGAACCTAAAAATAAAAAAAGCGGGAATTGTCCCGCTTTTTTTATTTTGTAAGACCGGTATTAGAAGTTGTACATGGTTGTTATACCGACTTTAAACTGCACATCCGTTACAGGTTCAAGGTCCTCGTCAAAGTTCTCAAGATCACCGACCTTGTTATAAGCAAAGTTGTCTGAAGGAACCATGAATGCAAAATATGGTAAAAGCTGAAGTCTGTCATACATTACGATCCTAGCTTTGAAGTCCATTTCCCACGCTATGAAAACGTCGTCGTTTATTACTCCACTCGGGTCTGAATAATCTATCTTTTTACCATAATCGAAAGAATCGTTCATTATAAAACCAAATCCACCCGTGAAAGTGACATTATTTTTATATTTCCAGTCAACAAAGATCGATGGAACAACCAAACCTAACTCGTGTGAAACGCCTTCAGATTCAATTTTGAATCCCTTCATAGGATTGTGAGTGTAAATACCATTTGCATTTTCGTTAAGGATTTCAAGCCCTGTATCATAGAAAGATTTGAAAGCTACATAATTTTCCCATCTGTTCTCCTGGCAGCCTCTGAAAAGAAAATTTGCCCTTAATGTTGTTCTTGAATCCATTTCAAATCTGGATTTAACGCTCATTGCCAACCCTAATGCGTCCGGATCATGCGGCTGTACGAATCCGGGTACTTCGCTGACATTCTTGTATTCGGCATATTTGTTGTTGGCTATGAACTGGCCTTCAACAAAAAATTTGCCGATGCTGATCTCAGCCCGGGGGGCAAAGAAAATGCTTACGGCATCACGGTTAACGCCGTCAATATATTCAGTTCTGTCCATGACGAAAATGTTGTTAATACCCATTGAAAGGTATTTATTCATTCTATAGGACTGGTCAAGCATAATTAAAGTAGTACCCAAACTGTAGGTGTGCCCGTCAGCATCGTTATAGATCTCGTCGTTGTCGAGAACTGCGAACCAGCCCAGATCTACATTGTATTTCTCGAACTTGCCTTTCCACATAATACCCGCAAGGTCGGTGTCAACAATTATGCTGTGAGCATCTTTTATAGGCATCAATCCCAGTCTGAAAATATGATTCTCGGTAGGTTTAATATCAATGTAAACATTCTTGGTTTCAAGATTTTTACCGTCGGTACCCAAAGCACCGCCTGCAGAACCGTACTGAAGTTCGCCGATCTCAAAAACAGCTTTGACGCACATGTAGTTGTTAACTGTGTAAGAAATACTGGGTCTGAGCCTTACGTCCACCATCCTGTCATAGATCTGCTTGTCGGCATTGGTGGAATTGAGATTCTGCAGCTCTGAACGCATTCTCATATCCATACCGAATTTCACTTGCGCAAAAGCTGCAGCAAGAGATATCAGGATGAATGTCGAAATTAGTTTTTTCATAATTTATCCTTCCTTACTTTAGCTTTGTATTCAGAGTTAAACCGACTTTTACAAACGGATCGTGACCACCCTCGTAATCATACCAGTCTCCGGCAAAAAGTATAGCGAAGTAAGGTACAACATTCAGGTTGTCGAACATCTGTATGTCGGCTTTAAGGTCAAGTTCTGTTCCGATATAGGTTTCAGGTCTGTACTGACCGTCTGCTCCAAGTCTCTGTACTTCAATTGCAGTAAGTCCGTAACCGAGTCCCATTGAAAGAACCGTTTTGTTTATAAAAGGCATGCTTTTCATCTGTTTTGTGATATCATAATCAAAGAACACTGCAGGAAGGATTATCCCCGCGTTTCCCCAAGGAGCAAGATAAGATGTAAGCGGGCTGTAAACAGTTTCGTCGATCTTATCAAGACCGCAGCCGGCTTCTGTAAGTATTGCAAGTCCGGTGTTATAATACGAATGGATCCCGTAGAATACGTTCCAGCCGGCCTCTTCGCTTCCGTCCCCGTCCCTGAAGAAGAAGTTAAATCTTGCTTTCGCTTCAGCATTGATATCGTATTTTGTTTTAAGGCTGAACGCTATCCCTGTATGCTCCGGAGTGTATCCTTCGTTACCAACTCCGTAAACAACTTTGTTATCCGGTTTAATGTTATTAGCAGCAACAACAGCCTCAACATAGAATTTGTCAAATGTTCCGGCGAAATAAGGCGCAGACCATAAGTTTATCGATTTTGCGTGAATATTTTCATATGCAGTAGTATCTCTTGTGAACTCGATGATATTGTTCACACCGATTTTCATCCTGTCGTTCAACTGATACTCGAAATCAGCGATAAATTCTGTGTTTCCAAAGCTGTAGGTAGTACCGTCGATCAGTTCTTCATCGTCGTCTGTAGAAACAAACCATGCAAAGTAAGACCTGAGATCATTTCCTTTTACACTGTATCTGCTTTTCCATGAAATACCGGCGAGATCCCAGTCAAGCAGAAGAGCGTGAAAATCTTTATAAGGCTGAAGTCCGAAAAGGACAGTATGGTTGCTATTGGGGTTCAACTGCAGGTAAACATTTTTCGTTTCAACATTGATCCCGTCAGTTCCGATCGCGCCGCCCTGCGCCTGGTTTCCGAATCCGATATCGCCGATTTCAATTGCCCACATTGCCGATAGATACTCGTTCTGAGTATAAGTCATCCACGGCTTAAATCTTAGGTCTGTAATCCTTCTCCATACGGATTCGTTCTCGTTCATGCTGAACATTTCCGATCTGGTCCTGAAGTCCATACCGCTTTTGAATTGAGCGCTTAAGCTGATCGCCATTGCAAGAACAATGACAGAGGCCACAAACTTTTTCATAAATCACTCCGTTTTATTTTCATTAAAATCTATTATAAAATCCTCTCCACACACACTAAGAAGGGTGTGAAAAGCCCGATCTTAGTGGATGATTGGTTTACAATTTAATAACAAGACACGCTTATGTCAAGAAAAAAGAAATGATTATTTGATGAATTTATCGAATGTTAATCTTGACAAGCGACAAATTTATTGATAATTTGCGTATTATGAAACCTCAGATCGATAAAGAAATATTGAGCGCAGTTTCACGGTCGGCAGAAGATACCGGAATGAAATGTTATGCAGTAGGAGGATTCGTCCGGGACTTTCTGCTCGGAATAAAATCGCAGGATATTGATTTTGTTATTGAGGGTGATTCAATTGAATTTGCTGAAAAAACCGCCGAACTGCTCGGGAGAAAGAAGGTCGTTAAATACCCAAGGTTCAAAACTGCGAAGATCGTTTTCAGGAAACAGTCTGTCGAGTTCGTATCGGCAAGGTCGGAAAAGTACAAACCCGGCTCAAGAAAGCCTTCGGTAGCGAATTCGACTATTTACGAGGATCTTTTAAGACGGGATTTCACAGTTAACGCCCTTGCGATCCCTATTGTTAAAGGTGAGTTCGGAGAAGTTATTGATTACTTTGACGGATTGTCCGATCTTAAGAAAAAGATACTTCGAACGCCTCTTGATCCGGATATAACTTACAGCGACGATCCTTTAAGAATGTTAAGGTGCATCAGGTTCGCGTCAGTTCTCGGTTTCAGGATAGACAGATCTTCTTTTGAAGCCTTATCAAGAAATGCGGACAAGATCAGGATGATATCAGCGGAGAGGATCTCTGATGAGTTTTTCAAAATGATCTCGTCGTCAAGTCCGGTAAAAGCAGTCTATCTGATGTACAAATGCGGTTTGCTTGACCATATCTTTCCCGAAATAACTGCTTTAAAGGGGATCGAGGAAATTAACGGTGTCAGGCATAAAGATGGTTTTATTCATACCCTGAAAGTCCTTTACAACATTTCCGGGACAACGGATAAAAAAGAGCTCAGGACAGCTGCTTTGATGCACGATATCGGAAAGCCTTCAACGAAATACTTCAGAAAAGGTCAGGGATGGACTTTCCACGCGCATGATGAAAAAGGTTCAGAAATGTTTAAAGCTATCGCGAAGAGATTGAAATGGTCCAACGAACTGACTGATTATGTTGTAAAGATAATCAGGCTGCATCACAGGCCGATATCTCTTGCTCAGGAGGAAGTCACGGATTCGGGGGTAAGAAGACTTCTGTTCGAAGGAGGAGATGCGGTAGAGGATCTAATGCTTCTCTGCAGGGCGGATATAACAACGGCGAACAAAAACAAGTTAAAGAAATACCTTGAGAATTTTGATGATCTTACGACAAAGCTTCAGGAGGTCGAGGAGAAGGACAGGCTGAGGAATTTCAAACCGCCTGTAACCGGCGATGATATTATGAAAGCGCTGAATGAGAACGCAGGTCCAAAGATCGGAAGGATAAAAAATAAAATTGTCGAAGCAATACTTAACGGTGATATAGAGAACGACAGAGTTTCCGCGGAAGAGCTAATGTACAGTCTAATCAGGGAGGAAAAGTCAGAAAATGAATGAAAAAGATGATAAAAAGAACAAGCCTGTTACTTCGAGTGACAGCGACATATTCTCGATAAGCAGCGAAGAAACCTTTTTCAACAGCATAGCTGAGATCGAGAGCCTCCGGAGCGTCATACCTCCTCACGAAGAGACCGAGAGCAAGAAGCTTCAACAGGTTTTGGGCATAACTGAAAAACTGATGACAACTTTCAGCAGAGAAGGTATTTTTGAAATAATCATATCGAAATCGCTTGAATTCACCGGAGCCGAGAGAGGGTATCTCATACTTGTCAAAAACGGTTCTGATCTTGAGATCGCATATTCTATGAACATGGACAAAGAGAGCCCGGAAGATTCTGTGCAGGAACTATCGTCGACCGTTATTAATAAGGTACTACACGAAAAAGAAGTGATAATGATAAAGGACGCTCTGAACGATCAGGAATTTGATGGAAAGCGCAGTATAATCAACCTTAAGCTAAAGTCAATAATGTGCGTACCTATGATCAAGGAGAACAAGGTTCTGGGAATAATCTATGTTGAGCACAGGACGATACCCGGGATTTTCAACTCTGAATCTGGCGAAGTTTTAAAGTTCTTCGGTAATCAGTGCGCCGTTGCCCTCGAGAACCTCGACCTTATTGAACAGAACAGGCAGTATGCGCAGAATTTGGAGAAACAGGTCGAACAGCGAACTTCCGAACTTATGTACGAAAAAGCATATACTGAAAGAATTATCGAGAATATCGGTGAGATCCTGGTAACTGTAGACAGGGAAATGAAGATCATTAAGGTTAATAAGGCTATCAAGGACATTTTGTTATTGGACCCGGATCGTTTTACAGGCAAGGATATTTCGGAATTTTATTCGTCAGAAACATCGGCTCAGATCTTATCAGCCTTGAATTCAGGCAGGAACTCATCTAATATCTCATGTTACATAAAGAACAGTATCGGTGACGAAATACACTTTTCCGCCACAGTATCCCACATTTTGGAGAATGACGAGATAATCGGGTCAGTTATAATTAATAAGGATATGACGGAAGTTGAAAAGTATGAGCAGGAGAAGCTTGAGTTAAAGGAGCTTGAATCAATTACGAAAGCAGCAGTCACGGCCAACGATCAGATAAACACTCCCCTTGGCGTTATCATAGGAAGATCGACTTTGTTATCCGGAATTTTACCCGACGATAAAAATGTTCAGAAGAATTTGAATATCATCAAAGAGCAGGCATACAGAATTAAAGATACGCTCAATGAAATGAAAGAGATCACCAAGATAAAAGAAAAAGACTACAAGCTGGACGGAGTAAAGATGATAGATCTGGAATGATCATCGTCTAAATTTTCTGCATAGCCATAAAAATCAAATATTTCATACGATATGAAACTTAAAAAGCCGGCTAAAACAATTTTGTGGAAAATTTCTTTTAAATCGTGTTAAATTATTTTAAAAGAAATGTTAAATATTAAAAAATAAGTCTTGACTTGCAAAAAAAAAAGTGATACATTTACGACCCGCTGCCAAAAACGGCGTAGTTCATTGAAATAGGCGAGATGAAGAAGAAAGAAAAAACAAGTACGAAGGCCCTGTTCTGTTATTAACGGCATACATATTATATATATATGCTGGGGATGACGGAACTGTTAATTGAATTAGATCAT
>JAQVNT010000050.1 GCA_028702975.1 Candidatus Delongbacteria bacterium | reverse complement strand
ATATGTAAACGGAAGAAGTTTGTTCTCCTTGATCACATCTATGTGCGCATAATCTATCTCTCCGTCATCACCGATACCGTCACCCTCCGGAGATCCTATGCCGAGACCCGATTTGTACCATGTTCCTGTCATATCCGGCGACATCTCGTAAGAAATCGTTTTGTTAACCTGGGTCGTAACATCGGTGGTTGTTCCGGCTGAGAACCTTCCGATAATTAATTCCGGGTAGATATCCGTCCCTAAAACGCATCCGAGCATCGGGTCTGTCGGAGAACTGTCAGGTCCGAGATCTGATTTAATTTCCGCCCAGTCACCTACAAGCTGAACATAGAGAATATCGGGGTTCAGCTGATACTCTTGCAGAATTACAGCTTTTACGTTGGTTCCCGTATCTACCGTAATGCTCTTCACATCGAATCCCTTCTGTCTCTTCCAGTCGATGTAAGGTTTGATCACTTCCGTGTCTCTTGAAGTACTTATAACAAGAATATCTCCAAATTCAGAAAGCTGGTGTGTAAATTTCGGCTCACTATAATTAATGTATAAGGAGCTGTAAATATCGTTCATTGTAGGATCGATCTTCTCAGATCTTCTGTTTAACGGATTGGTGGAGGAAAAAATATCTTGATCAAGTTTCACACTAAGACTTTTGTAGATCCTTACTATTCTCTTAGCCGCGTTATATCTGACCGGATAGGCGTAAACACTGACTCCTCTAGTATCTCTGAATATAAAAGGTTCAGTAATTTCAGCCGATGAAAGAGGATACATCGAGTCTGTCAGAGACTCAGGATCGGTAATATAAGGGACTGATGCCGGGTCCTGATTTCTGAATATAGTCCCCCTGGACGGCAGAAGCGGATGTTCCAGTTCGATCTCTTCATATTCACCTTCAACTGACGAAATAACAACATCATAAAGGTCGCTTACCTGAACTGATGCGCTTAAAACTGGCAGTTCAGCATATCCTTTCCGAACGGTCGTAACGCCGCTGTCAAAGACGATCCTGGTGAATAACTGGCCGCCCACCTCTACCGTTTCAGTATCGATTTTATCAAAATTGAAAGTGATCTCAGAGAATGTTTCGGATATTCCAGAAAACTCTTTACTGTAATTTTCAGCAGACGCAAAAAATGACAGTCCTGACGACAGTAGAACCGCAGGAATCATCTTTAAAAACAGTTTTTTCATCAATTTCTCCACATTTTTGCCTAAAACTACTTCAATTACACCTCGATGTCAATGCTAAAAATCATCTTGAAAATAATAAAAGATAAATTTCTTGACTTAGAAAAATGCAGGATTTATATTTCAGTCGTTTTGAAAACCAACAATCAAGGAGATAAAAATGTCGGTAGAACAAAAAGTAAAAGAAATTATAATGGACGAACTCGGCGTTGAAGAAGCTGCGGTAGTTCCTGCTGCATCTTTCATAAACGATCTGGGAGCCGATTCTCTCGCAACAGTAGAACTTGTAATGAAGTTCGAAGACGAGTTCGACATTAAGATAGAAGAGGAAGATGCTGAGAAGATAACGACAGTCGGTTCTGCTATTGAATTCATTAAAAAGCAGCTCGGCGAGTAATTATTGACATAAATAGACTTAAAATAAGGGAATTAATTCCCTTATTTTATATAGTGTAGAACTAAAACGGATTAAAAGATATGAAACGAAGAGTTGTTGTGACCGGAATGGGAATTTTTACTCAGACAGGTAAGAATGTTGAGGAGTTTTACAATAATCTTCTGAACGGAGTTTCCGGAATATCAAGAATAGAAAGATTTGACACCTCAGAAATGTCTGTTCAGATAGCGGGCGAGATCAAGAATTACGAACCCGAGAGTTATTTTGAAAGAAATGAGGCAAAAAGGCTTGACAGGTTCACTCAATATGCTCTGATAGCCGCTGAAGGTGCAATAAAAGACTCAGGTCTTAACCTTGATTCTATTGACAGGAACAAATTTGCAGTGATCACTGCATCAGGGATAGGAGGGATGGAAACATTTCAGGCTAACCAGAAATTGATAATGGAAAAAGGCCCGAGAAGGGTCAGCCCATTATTCATTCCGATGATGATATCTGATATCGCTGCGGGACGAATATCAATAAAATGGGACCTTAAGGGTCCGAACTATTCTCTAACATCGGCATGCGCTTCTTCGGGACACGCTATAGGAACAGCTTACAGAACTATCCAGTACGGCGACGCCGATTTTGCTATCTGCGGAGGTGCCGAAGCGGTTATAACCGACCTGGCGATCGCAGGTTTTGCGAATATGAAAGCACTCTCCACGCGAAATAACGAGCCCGAGAAAGCTTCGAGACCTTTCGATAAAGACAGGGACGGTTTTGTGATGGGCGAAGGTTCCGGAATGCTGATACTTGAAGAGTATGAACATGCCGTTAAGAGAGGCGCAAGAATATATGCGGAGATGGCAGGAATAGGTTTCTCGGGAGACGCCAAAGACATAGTAGCACCTGATCCTGAAGGCGACGGAGCAAAAAGGGCAATGCTTTCAGCCGTGGCCGATGCCGGAATAAAACCTGAAGATATTGACCACATAAACACACACGGGACCGCAACACCTACGGGCGATTATGCGGAGACCGTCGGGATAAAAAAAGCATTCGGAGAACACGCTTACAAGATCGCCATAAATTCAACAAAGTCCATGACTGGACATCTTCTCGGAGCGGCCGGGGCAGTAGAACTTATAGGAACGATAAAGGCGGTCCAGACAGATACAGTCCATCCTACAGTCAACCTGGATAATCCTGACCTTCCGGTTTGCGATCTTGACTATACGCCTCACAAGTTCGCAAAAAGAACTGTGAGATACGCCATCAGCAACACATTCGGTTTCGGCGGGCACAATTCCTCAATACTCGTAAAAAAGTTTGAAGGGTAAAATTGCTGCGTAATCTTTTCTTAAGACTATTCTCCAGAGATCTGAATATACCTCAGAAGCTCCTTGAAAACATCAGGGAGCTTGAGGATATTATTTCATACAGATTCAAAGATAAACACCTGCTGATCCAGGCGCTTACACACAGATCTTATACTTCAAAACACGGGAACGGTCATAGAGCCGATTCTAATGAGAGGCTGGAGTTCTTGGGGGATTCTGTTCTGAATTTCATCGTAGGGAAATATTTCTATAACAAATTCTTAGACAAACAGGAGGGAGATCTTACTAAAATGAGGTCAGTCCTTGTTTCCGGAGAAAATCTGAGCGCTGCCGCTAAAGAACTGGATCTGGGAAAATTCATTCTGTTGAGCGAATTCGAAGAAAGATCAGGGGGAAGGGATAAGAATTCGATCCTTGAAGACTGCATGGAAGCTCTGATAGGAGCGGTTTACCTGGACGGCGGGATGGAAAAGGCGGAAAGGGTGATCGGACTGCTGATACTGCCGGACAGCGCCGATAATTTATCAGGAATGAAATTCTCGAATTTCAAATCAGAGCTTCTCGAACTTGTTCAGTCTCACGGGTATCCCCCTCCCAGGTATGAGACTGTAAATACAGAGGGGCCTGAGCACGACAAGATATTTACTGTCAATGTTATGATAAATGATAAAGTCATCACTAACGGAATATCAAATTCCAAGAAGAGAGCGGAGCAGGAAGCCAGCGCAAAAGCACTCGAAATGATCTCGGATGATGTAAATTTTTTGGACAGTCTTAAAGATAAAGATACGGGTCAGGATATTTAACAGGTTATTTTTATATAAAATGAAAAAGGCGGTCCAAGACCGCCTTTTTTGTGCTACTTAACGCTTTCAACGAGTTTTTTGAATCCTTCTGGATCTTCAACTGCCATAGATGCAAGAACTTTCCTGTCCAGATCTATATTCTTAAGAGATAATTTGTGCATGAAATCAGAATACGACAGACCGTTTAACCTTGCCGCCGCATTGATCCTGATTATCCACAGCTCTCTGAATTTTCTTTTTTTGACTTTTCTGTCTCTGTAGGCGTATTGACCCGCCTTCTTGGTCGCGTCGTAAGCGGATTCGATCAGCTTACTTCGTCTTCCCCAATAACCTTTGGCGGCCTTTAAGACCTTCTTCCTGCGGTTACGGGAGGCTACTCTTGTGTTAGCTCTTGGCATTTTAGCTCCTTTGTTTTAGCAGTTTCTTAACTGCCTTTTATTAGTTGCCTTGCTTTTACGGAATCTACTGCTGAGAGTATTCCGCCTCTTCTGAGTTTTCTTTTTCTTTTTGCAGACCTGTTGGTCAAAAGATGGCTTGTGAAAGCGGAACCGATCTTTACTTTCCCGCTTGAAGTAAGTCTCATCCTTTTCCTGGCTGCCCTGTGCGACTTGATCTTTGGCATTTGCGTTACTCCTTACCCGTTTTTTCTGCGTTATTTTTTGGTGATTATCATTGAAATTCTTCTGTTCCCTTCCTGTTCTATCTCTTTGTCTATTTTAGCGATATCTTCGATAAATCCGAAAAAAGTCTTCAATAGTGCCATTCCCATTTCCCTATGAGCTATCTCCCTGCCCCTGTACTGCAGGAAAACCTTGACCTTATTGCCTTCCTCAAGAAATTCTCTTGCTTTCTTTGACTTGATCTCAATGTCGTGATCATCAATATTGACCGACATTATTCTGATAGTCTTCAAAGAAACAGTATGCTGCTTCTTTTTGCTTTCCTTCTCCTTTTTCTGCAGCTCGTAACGGTATTTTCCGTAATCTATGATCTTGCAGACAGGCGGTTTTGCTGTCGGAGCTATTTCAACCAGATCCAGACTTTTGGAGGCTGCTATCTCATTAGCCTCTCTGGAAGTGACTATTCCAAGCTGTTCCCCGTTCTCGTCTATCAGTCTCACCTTTTCGTGAGTTATCATCTCATTGATATTGAGATCATTTTCATCTTTCTTTTTAAAAGCAAAGCCTTTTTTAATACCGCACCTCTTTAATTAATTTATATTTCAATTTTGTATCCTTCAGGGAGTATTCTTTTATCTGTCTCATGTCTGATCTTTTCTATGAAAGCAGAAAGCTCGAATTCGCCTATATTGCCTTTTTTATGCTGTCTGACCGTAAATAGACCAGTGTCTTTTTCCTTTTCTCCGATCACGAGCATGTACGGAACTTTTTTGACGCTTTCGGCTTCCCTTATCTTGTAGCCGATCTTTTCGCTCCTTTCATCGAACTCTACCCTGAATCCGGCTTCAGTAAGCTTATTCCTTACATCAGAAGCAAAATCATTGAACCTTTCACTGACCGGCATCACTGCTATCTGAACGGGAGCCAGCCATAACGGGAAGAAGCCGCCGAAATGCTCGAGAATTATTCCAAGGAACCTTTCGATCGATCCGTAAAGCGCTCTGTGGATCATTATAACCCTTTTCTTGTCCGAATTTTCATCGACATAGGTCAGGTCAAATCTTTCCGGCAGGTTCATGTCGAGCTGTATTGTACCGCACTGCCATGCCTTTCCGAGAGCATTTTTTACATAAATATCTATTTTCGGGCCGTAGAAAGCCGCATCACCTTCGTTTACAACATAAGGCATACCGTATTCGTCAAGAGCTGCTTTGAGACCGCTCGTAGCCACTTCCCAGTTCTCGAGAGTTCCGATATATTTCTCGCCCTTCGTCGAAAGCGCGAGCGAATATTCAAGTCCGAAAGTCCTGTATATCCTGTCGGTCAGCCTTATTACTCCAAGTATCTCCTGCTTTATCTGAGACGGCGTCATGAATATATGGGCATCATCCTGAGTAAAAGCCATGACCCTGAACAGGCCTGTCAAAGCTCCTGAGAATTCTTTTCTGTGCACATGGCCGAGCTCAGATATGCGCATCGGTAATTCCCTGTACGAGTGCAGGCCGGCTTTGTACCAGAGCATCCCGCCCGGGCAGTTCATAGGCTTGACCGCGAATTCCGTGCCCTCGGTCTCAGTGGTGAACATATTCTCTTTGTAGTTGAACCAGTGTCCCGAAGTCTCCCAAAGGGTCTTGCTCATGAGCTGCGGTGTCTGGATCTCTTTATATCCGTCTATGTTGTGCTCGTATCTCCAGTAGTCTATCAAAAGCTGCTTTACTATCATGCCGTTGTGGTGATAGAAGGGCATTCCGGGAGCTTCCGGATGAAAGCTGAACAGGTCAAGTTCCCTTCCGAGCTTCCTGTGGTCTCTTTTTTCAGCCTCTTCCCTGACTTTTAAGAAAAAGTCCATTTCTTCCTGGGTCGGAAAGCTGATCCCGTATATCCTCTGCAGCATAGCGTTCTTTGAATCGCCTCTCCAGTATGCGCCGGAACTTGAAAGAACCTTGAATTTCTTTACTGACCCAGTGCCCATCAGATGCGGCCCGCGGCAGAGGTCTGTGAATTCGCCGTTCGTGTACATGGAGATCGTTTCGCCTTCAGGCAGAGCTTCGATCAGCTCGACCTTGTATATTTCATTCTTCGAACTGAAAAAATCGAGCGCTTCGTTTCTGCTCACGACCTTCCTTTCGAATTTTTGATTTTCCTTTATGATCTTCTGAACTTCTTTTTCTACTTTTTCCAGTTCGTCATCGGTAAAAGGTTCATGCTCGAAATCGTAATAAAAACCCTGCTCTATTGACGGACCTATCGCGACCTTTGTGCCCGGGAACAGCCTCACTACCGCCTGAGCCATAATGTGAGATGTTGAATGCCAGTAAACATCCTTTCCTTCCGGATCGGAGAACTTGACAAATTTTAAAACGCAGTCCGACTCAAGCCCGGAACCAAGATCTTTTAATTTGCCGTCGATCTGGACCGCCAGCACTTCTTTTGCCAAAGATGAACTGATGCTCTTCGCGACTTCGATCGCGAGAGTTCCTTCAGCGTATTCCTTTACATTCCCGTCGGGGAATTTTACTTTGATCATTTTCTTCCTCTAGCCGGGCATTCCTGATGCCCTTACAGTTTACAAAAGCCTGATAATATAGTCAATAACATCTTTTATGTCAAGATAAATCATCGGTTTTGACAGCTCCTTTTTCAAAGAAAATAAAGTGTATGAAAAGAAAGACCATTCCCACCGTTATGAACGAATCTGCAAGGTTAAATACCGGCCACCTGTGCATAATGAAGTCGGGAAAATCGCAGTCAATAAAATCGACTACTCTTCCGGTAGTTATCCTGTCTATCAGATTCCCCGCCGCGCCTCCGAGGATCAGGCTCAGAGCCCAAAGTTCTGTTCGTTTGCCGATATCGGTACTGAAGATCAGATATATGAGTACCAGCGACGCGATCCCCGAGACGGTAGAAAGAACATACCTCCCCCCGAGATCTATGCTGAAGGCGATCCCCTCATTGTAAGCCAGAGTGAATCTGGCAAAACTGTCGCCCAGAGCCCTGACAGAATTTCCTTCGACACCCGAAAGATAATCCTCAAAATAGTTCTTGGATATTCTGTCCGCGGCCACGATAAAAGCTGAAACAGCAATAAATGCGGCTCTCTGCTTTAACAGTTTAAAAAAACAGTTCATTCTCCGGTCTTTAATCTTTTCTCTCTTTGTTATTCTTGCAGTCAAAGCACAGAGTAGCATGCGGCACTATCTTAAGCCTTTTCTTGTCGATGAGTTTACCGCATGACCTGCATACACCGTAAGTGCCGGTCTCTATTCTTTTCAAAGCTCCTTCAAGGTTCGTAATGAATTTACCCTCTCTCTGAGCTATGTAGAAATCAAGCTCCCTGGCCTGATGCTCCGTACCGAGTTCTTCAGTGTGTGTTTCTCCTGTCTGTTCTGTGATAGATTCGGAATTGTTCGAGAGGTTGTGGTCAATGATCTCTTTTGTCTCCTCGATCTGCTCCAAAATTATCTTTTTAAAGACTTCCAGCTCGGGTTTGGTGTATTTCATTTTTTCGGCCATAGTAGCTCCTTTGTTTCTGTTTATCTTAGATTATTTTGCTTTTTCGATCTTAAGCCTGCAGGTCAGACCGTTTATTTCAAGTTCCGCTGCATCGGCTTCTATATTCTCATCCTTATCGATCCTGACGCTCAGAGTTTCAGACGCTATGTAGCTGTTAAGTTTGGTTATGGCGCCGGCAAGCTCTTCCCCCGCATTGTAAGTAACATTTATTCTGTCGGATATCTCATAACCGCTTTCCTTCCTCATGTTCTGTATCCTGTTTATCAGCTCTCTTGCGTGACACTCCGCCAAAAGTTCAGGCGTTACGGTGGTGTCTAATGAAACTGTTATGTCTCCTTCGGATGCCGAGAATATACCCTGTTTTGACTCATGCTGAACTGTCAGGTCTTCGACTGTTATCGTTTCACCTTCTATCGCGACTGAGCCTCCCTGCTCTAATGCCCGTATATCTTTCAGAGAAAGCGACGATATCCCTTCAGCTATACTTTTGACTTTTGAGCCGAATTTTTTGCCGAGAAGTCTGAAATTAGGTTTGGCGGTTATTTTAGCGAGTTCCTCCTCGTTAACTATAACTGTCACGTTCTTAACATTGAGCTCCTCTTTTATAAGCCCGCTGTATTCCCTTACCGCGTTCTGGGTTATTTCCCTGTTGGCTACTACAGTGAAGTTCGAGAGAGGCTGCCTGATCTTTATGTTCTTCTCGTTCCTGAGTATTCTTCCCAGCCTTACAGCTGTTTCCACGAACGACATTTTTTCTTCAAGCTCTATATCTATGAACCTTTCGTCAACTTCGGGATAGTCCCTGAGATGAACTGAAGGAGCGGCATTAGGATATGCGGTAAGCTCGAGGTTTTGATAAAGTTCTTCGGCTATAAAAGGCATGACCGGAGCGATCAGTTTCGTTAATATCGAGAGAACTTCATAAAGTGTTTCGTAAGCGTGCAGTTTATCCTGATCGTTACCGCTTTTCCAGAATCTTCTTCTTGAACGCCTTATATACCAGTTAGTAAGCCTGTCGATAAAGACCGTCATAGCCGGCAGAACATTATAAAGCTTATACGCCGACATCTGCTCGTTGACCTCTTTGGTGAGACTCTGCAGGTATGACATTATCCACTTGTCCAGATCGTTAGTCAGGTCTTCCGGCTTGAAATACTCAGGCTGCGGCTCCCATTTGTCTATGTTTGCGTAAGTGACGAGGAAACTGTAGCTGTTCCAGAGCGGCAGCATCACCTTTTTTATCACTTCCATTATTCCGGTCTCGGAGAATCTCAGGTTCTCCGCTCTTACCGCCGGCGAGTTTATGAGATACATTCTCATCGCGTCGGCGCCGTATTTGTCAAGTATATCTGTGACCGGCGGATAATTCTTCTTGGACTTCGACATTTTGCTGCCGTCCTCAGCGAGCACGGT
>JAQVNT010000049.1 GCA_028702975.1 Candidatus Delongbacteria bacterium | reverse complement strand
TACCCGAGAAAACTCTCGGATTGCCACCAAGATCCCTCGTGATACTTATATTCTCGAGGGATTTTCTAAATATCTCCGTTACCTCTTCTGACTGATCATAACCGATCTCGAGAAATAAGCATCCTCCGGGAATTAAAATATCCGGAAGCAGCTCATTTATTCTCCGGTAAAATGTCAGTCCGTCATTATTATCACTAAGCGCGTTAATCGGTTCGTATTCTCTTACCTGTCTGCTGAGAGTTTCCATAATGTCTTTTCTTATGTACGGCGGATTTGATACGACTAAGTCGAATTTCCGGTTTAATTTATCATTGAGTATATCGTGCTTTATAAACTCTATGTTTTTACTCACATTATTATTCTCTGCATTCACCAGAGCCGTTTTAAGAGCCGTTTCAGAAATGTCTGTTGCAGTGATCTTAACATTCCTGCAGTTATGCGCGATCGAGACAGCTATACATCCCGAACCTGTCCCGATTTCAAGCATGTTACAGCTTTTATCTCCAATATTCTCAGCAATTTTTCCGACCAGAATTTCAGTATCCGACCTTGGTATAAGAACCCCAGAAGATATTTTGAATTTTAAGCCGTAAAACTCAGTTTCCGCGAAAATATACTGCAGCGGCTCATGCGCCGATCTTCTTGACAGCATTTCCCTTATCTTAGCAAGCTGATCTTCATTAAGCTCTCTGTCGAACTGAAGATAAATATCGAGTCTTTTTATACCTAAAGAATGAGAGATGATCAGCTCTGCACTGAGCCTGGGTTCCTCAACGCCCTTTTTTCTCAGATGTTCTGCAGTCAGATTTAATATATCTATCAGGGTTTTCAATTATTTCTTGTGCTTATTAACAATTAACTTCAAATTCTCAGTTATTTTTGAATGCTCACAGGCGAATATAGTTCTCAAGCTTAAATAATACTTTTCATTCTCTATATAACCGAAAACAGGGATTTCAGATATTGTGCGCATTTCTTCTGAAAGTTTCGTTAGACTCAAATCATGTGGAACTATTGAAACTGCTGCACCTTCAAGTTTTTCCGTCGGCATAGCTCCTGATCCTGCCTGATCAAAAACATCTTCTACCTCGACCATCCAGTTAGCAGGAACGATCTTTCTGACCTTGCCGCATAGATCTTCAGCTTTTGTCCTTAAAAACACACGCTTTTCTGACAGCATTTTAAGCGTAATATGGCCGGAAGCTACCGTATCTGAAGTCATAAAATATTTTAAAGTCTCTTCCAAAAGGGCAAGCCTGATCTTGTCTGTTCTTAAAACCCTCATAAGCGGATTTTTTTTTACCTTTTCCACAAGGTCTTTTCTTCCTGCGATTATCCCGCATTGCGGGCCGCCCAGGACTTTATCTCCGCTGAATGAAAAAAGGTCTGCACCTTCATTTACAGCTTCAGAAACGGTCGGCTCATGAGGAAGACCGAATTTTGAAAGATCGCTGAAGACTCCTCCGCCCAGATCGTAATAAAGAGGAACAGCATTTATTTTTGCCATTTCCGCAAGTTCTTTAAGCCCGGTCTCCTCAGTAAAACCGTTGATCCTGTAATTTGATGTGTGTACTTTTAGTATGGCACCTGTCCTTTTATTTATCGCGCTTTCATAATCTGAAAGATTTGTTTTGTTTGTCGAACCGACCTCCACCATTTTTGCGCCAGACTTCCTGATAATATCGGGCATCCTGAACGAACCGCCTATTTCAACGAGCTCGCCTCTGGATATGATCGCTTCTTTTTTATCAGAAAGGGTATTTATACATATCATTACTGCAGCCGCATTGTTATTGACCACCGTGGCCGCTTCCGCTCCCGTTATTATCGAAACCAGCTCTGATATTTTGTCTTCCCTTCTCCCCCTCTTTCCGCTTTTTATATCGATCTCGAGAGAACAGTAACCGGACATAACTTCAACCGCCCGTTCAATTGCTTTCTCAGACAGCGGCGCTCTTCCAAGTCCTGTGTTCATGACTATTCCGGTGGCATTAACAACGCTTTTTGTGAAAGGTTCGAATGATTTCAAAATCTTTGAGGCTATATCAGCTGTAAAATTATCCGGAACTGACCGTAACGAACCTTTCAGGATTTTACTTCTGCAAATATCAAGATGCATTCGTATCAGCCTTACAAGTATCTCATCTTTGTATTTCTGCCTTAATTGTGAGAATTCGTTGCTTCCGAGAATTTTATCAACCTTCGGTATCGATTTTAAAAGGTTACCGGCGGTCATTATATCTGCCAGTTCTTGTTTCTTTTTTCAAGTATATACTCATCTCTTGTTTTACTCAAAAGCTCTCTGTGGCTTTTAGTATCGGTCTTAAGATCGTTAAGTACCTTTGTTATGCCTTCGAGATCGCTTGCAAAATAATCGAGATAATGATCTTCTATTAGTGAGTTTTCAAGAGTGTAAGCTATACTTAGAGCTTCTTCAAGGTTATATTTATCTTCTTCCGCTTTCTGAGTATTCGATTCAAGATTCCTGATTGCTACTTTTAATCCTCTCAAAGTTAAATGATAGTCTGTAAAATGTATAGAACCGTCATAGACATTATTAAGTATTGACTTCAGCCACTCGGAATGTTTCAGCTCTTCTCCGTAAAGATAAGTCCAGATTTTACATTCAGGAAATTTTTCGGAAAATACTGCGTACAGTCCGGCGATCGCATCTTCATGTTTAGCCATGAGCTCAATCACTTCGATTTTTTCCACAAGATCAGACATATCAGGCTCCTTAATTTAATAAAAATAAAGGAGGCTAAAAGCCTCCCTGAAATATAATCTTAAATCCGTTATTTAACCGGCTGGGTTCCCGTCTTATCGACTTTCATAAGCTTAGACTGGGCAGAAGCACCAGTACCGACATTAGCTCCTATTATGAATCCGCCGTCTTTTGCCTGAAGAACTTTTACTCCGACATCATCACCTGCTACTCCGAGGTTCTTTGACCATATTGTACCCATTTGGGAATCAAGTTTGAACAGCCATGTATTCTTGTCGGTGCCTGTTGAATATCCTGTAACAATATATCCGCCGTCTTTCGTCCTGTCGATCCCGTAAGCCTTATCGTTCTTACCTGTTTCTCCGAAAGTATATTCCCATAAAGCGCCGTCCTCATCTCCGCTTATCGTAAATTCAACTACCCAAGCATCGTTAAGCCTTGCTTTACTGTCTGTCTGGTTCGTTTCACCCGCCATAACAACTTCACCGCCTAAGCCGCCCTGGGAAAGAACAAAGCCATAACTTATCTCTTCTTCTGCTAAATCACCAATATGGTTGGCACCGATAAGCGAAATGTTCAGTACTGTTCCGTAAGGATCATCCTCGCCTGCCATATTGCCAAAATCTCCGGATCCCATTCTGCTCCATGTCATAGTGCTTACATATTCACCGAAATTGTTCAATTCGGCATAGAACATATCATTTTGACTTACGCCGTTATACAATCTCCAGTTGTTCCAGCCTGAAATAAGATAATTCCCGTCGTCTTTTACTATAAGATCAGTTATCATCTGATCTCCCATTTTCTTTACCCAAAGGAAATCATTTTCTTTGTGTAAAGATATATCCTGCCACATTTTCTGTCCGACATAGCCTACATTATATCCCCATATCTCGTTGCCGTTGCTGTAAACTTTGAGCATTCTGACATCATAACCGGTTTCCCATGTAACACCCGGGAACAACATATCATCAATTAAACCCGTTCCCCATATATTATATGTGTAACCTCCGATTATATAACCATCATCTACCGATTTTTTAATGACCGTAGCTCCATCATCAACACCGGGATAACCATATGTCTTGTTCCAGATCAAAGATCCGTCAGTCTGGTTGATCTTTCTTATCCATGTGTCCTGATCGGCACCGTTATTTCTCCATCCTGCAAGAACGTAGCCTTTATCGTATTCAGTATCTTCACATACACTGTTCGCTATTCCTGTCGCTGCAGGTATGTCCGTAGACCACTGAACAGCACCCTCTTTCTCGTATTTTATTACTTTTGTTCCTGCTGTTCCGGAAGATACTGCAAGGTAGCCTCCGTCATAAGTCTCGATCAGTGATTTAAGTTCGTAGCCTGCCGTTCCAAGTGCAGTTGTAAAAGTGGGGATGTATTCTTTTAGAGTAAAACCAAGTGATTTTGTCTGAATCGTTCCGTACTTAGTAGTAAGTATAATAGTAAAATCATAGGATCCTGCTCCAAAATTTGTGGTTTCAAGAGAGAATACTTTTGACACATCGGCAGTATTAGAAACATAAAACGGAACTGATTCGCCTGTAACATAAGCTTCTAATTTTTCAAAAAGTGTCAAATCGCCGATTATTTCTATCTCGATTGTAATAGTTTCACCAATGTTAAATTCCAAATTTGGAGATGGACTAACAATATTCATAAATCCTGTTACTGAAATGGGAAGGCCAAAAGTGCCAAGATTTATATTAACATCACTTCTTAGCTCTCTTACAAAAACCGTAGTAACATAACTGTCTGCATCAATGAATTGATGATCCACTAAATTTATAGATGTCCCTGTTTCAATGATATTACCCACATCGTCAGTCTGTACAGTCTCTTTTAACCAATCCGTATCGTAAACGCCATTGCCATCAAAATCCCATTTATATTCAAGCTCTATTTCATCACTGACATCTAACACTTCCGCTTGGAATTCGAAAACATCTAAAATTGATGTGCCAGTATTTAAATACTCAACTGACACATCCGCATTAATATTACTTACAGTTACTACTCTTGTTGTCTCACCAAGAATGATACTTTCCGAACCTTTAACACCTACCTGAACTTTTGAATTATAGGTCTTTACTTCATTGAATTTATATGTTGTGAGCTTACTCTTTGATGTAATAATATCTTTAGTCGATAAGTCTTCATCAAGCCATCCTGTATCCCAGTTGCCGTCACCGTCAAAATCCCATCTATATACTGGCAACTGACTCATATCGGATCTGGTAAATCCTGCAACAAATTCAAAAGTATCTATTATCCTTCCGTTACTTGAAGCAACACTAGCAGTTACACCTGTTAAATCCGTCAGTGTAACATTGTGTGTCAATGTGCCAACTTGCACAAATTCGCTGCTACGCGTTTCTCTAATTATCAAATGTGACGCATAAGTCTTAACTTCTGTAAACTTAAATGTGCTAACATTAGAAGACAATGTGTCAACAATTAAGTTACCCAAATCGTCATAAAGAATAGTCTCGCTAAGCCACCCTGTGTCCCATGTCCCGTCTCCGTCATAATCCCATTTGTATTGAAGTACTGTACCCTGTTCAACATCATCAACTACCGCTTGGAATTCGAAAACATCAAGAAGTGTAGTACTTTCATTTTTTAATGATACTGTGACTCCGATGGGTTCCACAATGATTTCCTTTGAATAAGATCCGATAAATGAATCACCCACAGAAAAACTAACAGTAGCGTTAAAAGATCCAATTGATTTGTATTTCCATTGAGCCTGTGTGTTATTAACCCAATCGGTATCGTAAACACCGTCTCCGTCAAAGTCCCAAGCAAATAAATGATTACTCGTAGAACCAGCAGGATTTTCACATTCAACTACAACTTCAAAGTTAAATGTGGATATTAGAGTTTGGTTTGAATCCGCAAATATCGCGACCTCGTAATCCTCAGGTTCAAGTCCAGTTACTGGATCGTTATTGGATGAACATCCATAAAATACTACGCTCGTAATAAACGCAGCGATTAGAAACATAAACAGCTTCTTCATTTAATCCTCCATAATATTATTTTAATCAATATCTCTCAACGGTTCCCATACCCCTTGTTTTAACGGGTTTTAAATAATTTGCATTAATTTTCGTATAAAAGCAAACATTTTTTTATTTTTTAATAGACACATTATTTACTGTTACTCCGCAAAGAGAAATCAAATTTTCTGTCTTCCGCAGTTTTGAATATGTATTCTAAGCTCTGATCGAAAATTATTGATGCTTTTATATTATCATGCATTACGATGATCGAATTACTTGTCAGATAGGAATCTGTAAGCCTTCTGACTGTCGAGAAATCACCTGTGTGGTCGCCTGAGAGGATAGTCCAGAGCATAATCTTCATCCCGTTATCTGAAGCCGACTTGACCGTATTTATGTTAAACCACCCATAAGGTGGCCTGAACAGCACAGGGTATTTGCCTGCCCGGTCATTAATGACCTTGTTCGTCCGCAAAATTTCCAAAGAACTGTTTCTCTGATTTTTGAAAATCATTCTTTTATGGTGATATCCGTGATTCTGAACAGAATGCCCTGCTTTAATTATACTGTTGAATTCATCCGGATACTTTTCAATATTTTTTCCTGTGCAGAAAAAAACAGCTTTCAGACCTAACCTCTCCAGGCTTTCGAGGATTATTCCTGTATTTTTCGATGGTCCGTCATCGATCGTAATAAGTATCTCGTTCTCGTCATTATCCCAAATAATTCCCGGAAACAGTTTTTTGATGATCTTTGGCGGTTTATAAAATAAGTCCATTATTCTTCAAGTTCCGGAAATTTAACGGACTTAGCCATCAGATCAAGCTGTATAAGGAACGGGTATTTCTTTTTTGAAGGTGCAAAAACAGCTCCGTCGATCATGTAAAAGGTCCCGCCTTTTATAAAAGCGTAAGTAAAAAAAGGACCTCCTCCTTCGATGTATTCCCATATTCCCTGAACTTTGAATCCGTCTTGAACAAAAGTCGAATCCGGTTTAAAACTGATGATCTCAGGGTTTACCTTCACGCTGTCCCCGAACTCTCTGCCTATTCTGTCCCTGGCCTGTATAACATTCTCCTGGAAAGACATCCCTGAATCATACTTAGTTCTAAGAACTGTAAGCCACCTGTCCGGGTTGAAACGCCTGTATCTTATGAATCTGTCGTTCTTTTTACCTTCATTTATTATGACAAAATCATGCGGCACGAATATTTCGAAATTATAATCCCTTTTCGTGATATCCTGAGCATTTTTATTATTGTATTTTGTGTCGAACAGTCTTTTCTTAACACCCGAGATCATTCTTCCGTTAAAAATCTCAAAGACCTTTTCAGTGAATGTTTCAAGATACCCTCCCAGGTGGATGTTTTTTGAATCCATCAGAAATAATACTGCCTGTCCTCTTGACCAGATATCTTCCTTTACGGCATAATAGTAATCACCGTTCCTGACACCGCTTATTATATTTTCGGAGAGCATTTTCTTTACAAATTGAGCTTCCGCAGTTTCTGTATCGACATTAACGAGAAGGATCAGGAACCTGTACTTGTTCGAACCCTGATAAAATTCATCCAGATCTATCCTTCTTATATTGAACCTGTTCTCCTCCATTGGTGTAAAGATCGGGTCGTTATATATCTTCTCAAGCTGAGGTTTATGCATATCGAAAGTTTCCTGATCCGAAAGAACAAGTATCAAATCGTCGGGACCGATAGCCGGGCGCTTCAAATTTGTACATGAGGTAATTACCAGCAGTGCTGCTAAAATCAATAATCCTAAAAAACTATTTTTTGTCGGCAATGTTCACTCCCATTTTTAAAAGTTCATCCCTTATCCTGTCTGCTTCCGCCCAGTTCTTTTCAGTTCTGAATTTATTTCTCTGCTCAACAAGATCGTTTATTACTTTCTGAACATCCTCAGAAAATTCTTTTTCTTTCTTCTCAACAAAGTTGAAAACCATAAATATTTCATCTATACTTTTTAAAAACGCCAGAGCTTCTCCTCTTCCCTTCTCTGACATTTCTCCAGAGTCCGCTTTCTTCCTTACAGTTTTCACGAAACCGAAAAGAGAGGCAAGAGCCATACTGATGTTCAGATCATCGTCCATTCCGTCTTCGAACTGTTTTCTTGCTGTGTCGACGATCGCTGAAATCCCGTCTTCGATATTTTTTACTTCAGCCTTTAATACTGCCTGAATAAAATCATTGAATTTGTCGATCGTTTTTTGTGATTCTGTCAGCTGCTCTTCTGTAAAATTGAGCTTAGACCTGTAATGCGCAGAAAGAAATATGAACCTGATAGCTTCAGGCGTAAAACCTTTATTAACAAGATCTTTGACCGTAAAGAAATTGCCCAGCGATTTACTCATTTTTTCACTATTGACCACTACCCTGCTCTTGTGCATCCAGTAATTTACAAATTTCTTTCCGTTCGCGGTCTCGGACTGCGCGATCTCGCTTTCGTGGTGAGGGAACTTATTGTCCTCACCTCCTGTATGGAAATCCAGGGTTTCGCCGAGGTATTTTTTACTCATCGCGCTGCACTCAAGGTGCCAGCCCGGAAAGCCCGTTCCCCATGGAGAGTCCCATTTCATGATGTGCGCCTCGTTCTTTCCGACGAGCTTTTTCCAGACGGCGAAATCGAAAGCGGAACGCTTGTCCTCATTCACTTCCACCCTTGCTCCGGCCTGAAGCGCATCGAGAGTGTTACCTGAAAGATTACCGTATTTCGGGAACTTCGATATATCGAAATAGATACCGTCCGATGTTTCATAAACCACACCTTTAGCCTCGAGGACTTTCACCATTTCGATCATTTCCTGAATATGCTCGGTAGCCCTGGGATATTTGAATGCAGGCAGTATTTTTAAAGTCCTCATATCTTTCATGAACAGGTCTTCGTAATATCTCGCGATCTCCCAGACAGTCTTGTTCTCCCGCTTTGAAGCAGCCTCCATCTTATCCTCACCCGAATCTGAAAGCTCATTGTCATCAGTCAGATGCCCGACATCGGTGATATTCATTATCCATTTGACCTGAAAGCCTTTATAATTCAGATATCTGACGAGAAGATCGGCCATAAGAAAAGCCGAAAAATTGCCTACATGCGCATTACTGTAAACGGTGGGTCCGCAAGTGTAGATCCTTACTTTACCCTCTTCAACAGGTTTGAATTCCTCTTTTTTCTTCGTCATGCTGTTATAAATCCGGAGCATTTGTTACCTCAAATAATTCTACTTTGTTCGATAAGCAGAAAAATAAATAAAATTTGGATAATTTGCAACGAGTTAGTATATTTATTTTGATCAAACCCCGGAGGTGCTGATGAAACTCTGCAGAGAATGCGGTAACGAAGTTTCAGAATCCGCGCAGATATGCCCTAATTGCGGGGCTCCCAAGCCTTCAAAGTCAGACTGGGACGGATTCGGGTGGGAATACAAAAGCAAGTTTGCAGTATTCGGGTTACCGCTTGTACATATTTCGTTCAAATACCGCAGGAACAGAACCCCGGTAGTAGCTAAAGGAATTATCTCAATTGGACAGTTCGGGATCGGGGTAGTGAACATTTCC